>NZ_JBSGXP010000028.1:0-66831 GCF_053610105.1 Kitasatospora sp. NPDC054939
GTCACGCGGAGGCCGGGGTCCTGGTGCCGGCACAGGGCTGGATTCCGGGCCCCCCGGCACCCCGATGCGCGAGGTGCGGAGCTTCCTCGCGCAGATCGGTCAACGGCGCACCCGATAGCGCAGGTGAAGCACCCGGTTGCCCTGAATCACCACGTCAGGATCCTCCAACAGGTGCTGCGCGTGGACCGACCCGAAGTAGCGCTTGCCCGACCCGAACACGACGGGTACGACGTCCATGCGCACCTCGTCGATCAGGCCCGCGGCAAGCACCTGGCCACCGACGTCGCCGGCGGCGACCTCGACCGTGCGGTCACCCGCAAGCTCCTGCGCCTTGGCCATGGCCGCCTCGACGCCGTCGACGAAGTGAAACGGCGCGTCGGGGTCCCAGCCCTCGGGCTCCGGCCGGTGCGTCACGACGACCACGTGGTCGATCCCGCCCGGCGGCTTCCCGTCCCAGCCGTCCGTCAGGTCGAAGACGTGGCGGCCGACGATCGTGACTCCGATCTGGTCCCAGTACGGCCGGGTGTAGTCGTAGGACGTCTGCGACACCTTCAGCTCGCCGCTCTCGTCCAACGGGACGTCACCGCTGGACAACCAGTCGAACAGCGGTCCCGGCTGGTCGTTCTCGTCCGCGACGAAGCCGTCCACCGACACCGAGCTGTACATGACCACCTTGCCCACGGGGCTCTCCTCTGCTCCGGGGTGCCCCCAAATCAGCGTGTCGTGAGCTGTCGCTCGTCCCACTGCCCCGTTTGGGCTCACCTTGGCTTGGCCCCTGGATCCCCGCGGGTTCGCGGGAACTGAAGGTTCTTCAACGCGGACCCGGGGGTGCACTGCCCTGATTCTGGGGTGTGGGCCCGCGGGTTCGCGGTCAAGACACGGTGCCGGTCTCGGCGGCCCGGGGGACAGCAGGGCCTGGACGGAGTCCGCGGAGCGGATGGCGGTCTTCTCGTCCAGCCGAAGACCTCGCCGAGGTGGAGCGGGTCGGGGCCGTGAAGCGAGGGCTTTCGAGCCGGCGGTCCGTCGCGCTCGGCTGCGCGGGGACTGCACCTCCGGTCGCCGAGCCGCCGGGTCATCCCTGCGGGGTGATGTGCTGCCAGCCGTGTTCGAGGACGTCGAAGGCGCGGTTGATGGCTTCGGTGCTGTCGTGGTGTCGGCGGGCGGCGCGGGGTGCTTCGAGAGCGAAGTGGGCCAGTGCTGTGCAGGCCGGGTCGTCGGCGGGCAGGCCGCTCTCCTCGGCGATGACCTGTGCCAGGTCGGGGGTGCTCTCCAGCCATGCGGCGTGCTGGTAGTCGAGGAGGGCCGGGGTGCTGTTGACCAGCTCGACGAAGGCCGCGGCGCCGGGCTCGTCGTCGGGGCCGTTCCGGCGGTAGCGCAGGGCGTGTTCGCGCAGGGCGGCCGGGACGGACTGGCCCTGGGGGCGCTCGCGCACCGCGGCGAGCAGGCGAGTCCTCATCTCGTCCTGCCGATCGAAGACCAGGGCTTCCTTGCCGGAGAAGTGCTTGAACAGCGTGGTGGTGGACACGTCGGCGGCGTCCGCGATCTCGCGGATGCCGACGTCGTCGTAGCCGCGCTCCAGGAACAGGCGCAGGGCCGCGTCGGCGATGGCCTGGCGGGTGGCGGCCTTCTTGCGTTCGCGGCGGCCGACCGGTGCGGGGGCGGCCTCTGTGTCATCGGGCATAGCAGCAATCTACACCACTTGTTGAACCGAGCAAAAGATGGACTCGTTGCACTAATGGCTCGGTTGTGCTCTTCTGATGGGGCGGGCCTCCGGCGCGGTCCGCTCCCATCGATCACCGCGGGCTCTCCGGGAAGGAGTGATCAGTCGTGCCCGCCACCGCCACCGCCACCGCCACCGCCACCACCGCGTGACCCCCGACCCCACCCACATCCCCGGCCCCAGCCGGACGACAGGAACGGAGCACCACCATGACCACCACCACGCCCCGCATCGCCATCATCGGCGCCGGCCCCGGCGGCCTGACCTGCGCGCGCATCCTCCACCTGCACGGCATCACCGCCACCGTCTACGAACTCGCCCCCGGCCCCGACGCCCGCAACCAGGGCGGCACCCTGGACCTGCACCCGGACGACGGCCAGATCGCCCTGAAGGAAGCCGGGCTGCTGGAGGAGTTCCTCCGCCTCGCCCGCCCCGAGGGCCAGGAGATGCGGCAGTTCGACGCGACCGAAGGAACCCTCCGCTTCCACCACCGCCCCACCGAAGGACAGCTCTCCGCCCCCGAGATCGACCGCGGCCAGTTGCGCGACCTCCTCCTGAACTCCCTCGCCCCCGCAACCGTGCGCTGGGGCCACGCGCTGCAGCACGTCGAAGGACCCGCCGACGGCCCCCGCCGCCTGCACTTCGCCAACGGCACCACCGTCGAGGCCGACCTCGTCGTCGGCGCCGACGGCGCCTGGTCGAAGGTCCGCCGCCTCCTCTCCCCCGCCACCCCCCAGCACATCGGCATCAACTACCTCGAAGCCCGGTTCGACGACGTCGACAACCGGCACCCCGCCATCGCCGAACTCGTCGGCCATGGCAGCGCCATGGCGGCCGACGGCGAACGCTGCCTGTTCGCCCAGCGCAACAGCGGCGGCCACATCCGCGTCTACATCATCCAGGCCGACCGCGCCGACTGGCTCGCCCGCGCCGGCCTCACCGGCCGGGACACCAACCGGATCCGCACCCTGCTCCTGGAGCGCTACCGCACCTGGACGCCGGGCCTGCGCCGACTCCTCACCGACAACGACGGCCCCTACCTCGACCGCCCCCTCTACGCACTGCCCGTTCCCCACACCTGGGAGCCCGACCACGCCGTCACCCTGCTCGGAGACGCCGCCCACCTCATGCCCCCGCTGGGCGTCGGCGTCAACCTCGCCATGCTCGACGCGAGCGAACTCGCCCTCGCCGTCGCACGCCACGACACGATCGCCGACGCCGTCCGCGCCTACGAGAGCACCATGCTGCCCCGCTCGCACAAGATGCAGACCCTGCTCGACGGCGGCGCCGCCGGCCTGCTGTCCGACGAAACCTTCGACCCCAGCCACCTCGACGCTTCCTGAGCGTGCTCGCCCACCACGTGACCGTGGTCGCGCAGCGGCTCGGGGTCCAGCCACGGTCTGCCCCGCGCCACACCCAGCCCGCCGCCGTCACCCGACCGGATCGCCGACGCCGGCGCACCCGGCACCGACCAGGGCGCCCGCGCCCCGTACCGGCAAGCACGCCGCCGGGCCGGCCCGAGCCTGCAGCTGCGGCCCGCGAGAAGTCCCGGCGCCCGCACCGGCAAGCACGCCGCCGGGGAGGGCCGCGGTCACTTCGTCGAGTGCCGCCTCGCGTCGTCCCACGCGTGGGGGCTGCCGTAGTGGTTCCTGCGTCCTGCGGCAAGCACGGAGCGGAGCTCGGCGAGGTGCGGGGTGTCCGCCGGGAGCCGCAGTCGCGCGAGCAGACAGTCGACATACCGGGAAGGACCGCCGGCCGGTCCTCGGGGCGTGTGGCCCCCGGCCGGTCGTGGTCCTTCCCGGATGCATCTGCGTTGCGGGCCAGCCTGCTCAGGCTGCAGTCGGGGTGGGGCGTTCGCGCAGGAGGAGTGCGGCGTTCAGGGCGACTGCCGCGGCGGTGAGGCCGTGGACGCCGAATGCGGTGCCGGCCGACCCGTGGTTGCCCAGGACTGTCAGCATGTCGGTGACGGGCGCGAAGGTGAGCGCCAGCAGCAGCCAGCCGAGGGCCTTGCGCTGGCCGGTCAGCAGGAGCGCGAAGACGGCCAGGCCGCACGCGATGTCGCGCCCGCCCTTGACGGTGAGGAAGCCGGTGCCCTCGTGCTCGGGCCAGCTCGGCAGGCCGAATCCGGCTGCGGACGTCTGGGGATCCAGCAGATAGAGCAGGCCGATGTAGAGGAGGAACAGGCCGCTCAGGACGGTGAGGACGGTGGTGAAGCGCTTCATGGCTTTTCTGTCTTTCCGAGAGAAGGGGTGGTCGGGGCAGCGGCGGGCGGGGCGGTCAGCCCCGGACACGGCGGGTGGCGCGGGCGTACTGCGCGCGGCCGACGGTGTACCAGAGCAGTCGGGCGGGCAGCGGCAGGCCGCCGAGGATCGCCGCGCGTTCGACGGATTCGGCCTCCTCAAGGACCATGCCGAGGAAGAACAGCAGCTTGGATTTGGGCGTGTTGGCGAGGAAGTGCTCGCCCATCGCGTTCCACTCGTGCAGCCACAGGTGCTGTGCCGCGAGCGGGAGCAGTGAGGCCTCCTCCTCGTCGAGGTGCTCGACGAGGACCGCGCGGTGCTCGACCAGGGCAGCCGTGAGTGCGTCGCGTTCCGTCTCTCCGGCCCCCGACTCCCAGGCGGCCAGGGCGGATTCGGCGGTCGCGAGGGTGGCGGCGACGCGTTCGTGCTGGGCCTCCATCCGCAGGACGAGGTCGGCTTCGAGGTCGACCCTGGCCAGCAGGGGAGGCCAGAGATACGCGTCCTCGCCGTGGTGGTGGTTGCTCAGTCCGAGCCGGTAGTCGCGGAAGTGGTCCGCCAGGACGCGGGCGCGGCCGGTGTCCGCGGGGGCCACGGCGGCGATCAGCTCGATGAGCAGTCGCGACTCGCGGCGCATTCCGCGGTGGACGGCCACCATCTCCTGGGTGTTCGGACGGGTCTGTGCCGGTGCGTTCGTGGTGTCCATGCGAGAAGCCTCGCCCGCGGCTCCTGGAGGGCATTTGGAAGCGACTTGGAGAACATCGGACCGTCTACGATGTGCCTGGTGATGGTCTCCCTACGCGTGCTCGGCTCCTTCGCGGCCGAGGGGAACGGCGGGCCCGTCCCGCTCGGCGGCCGGCGCCAGCGCGCGGTCCTGGCCCGGCTGGCGGTGGCGCGCGGCGCGGTCGTCTCGCTCGACCGGATGGTCGAGGAGGTCTGGCAAGGGGCCCCGCCCGCACGGGCGGTGACGTCACTGCAGGCGTACGTGTCGAACCTGCGACGGCTGCTGGAGCCCGGCAGGGCGCCGCGCACTCCGGCCACCCTGCTGGTCAGCGCACCACCCGGCTATGCGCTGCGCCTGCCCGACGGCGCCGTCGACGCCTGGCGGTTCGAGCGGCTGCTGCGCGAGGCCCGTGACGTCGCGCAGCAGCAGCCGGACACTGCGCGGCGCCTGTTCGGCGAGGCGCTCTCGCTGTGGCAGGGCACCGCGTACGCCGAGTTCGTCGACGAGTCCTGGGCCCGTGCCGAGGTCGCCCGTCTGGACGAGCTGCGGCTGGTCGCGCGCGAGCTGAACGTGGTCGCCGCACTGAGGTCGGCGGATGCCGCCGTGGCCGTTCCCGAGGCCGAACTGCTCACACTCGACGAGCCGTTGCGGGAGGAAGGCTGGCGTCTGCACGCGCTGGCGCTGTGGGCGGCTGGCCGGCAGGCCGACGCGCTGGCGACGCTCCGCCGGGCCCGCGCCGTCCTGGCGACCGAGGCGGGCCTCGACCCTGGGCCCGCACTGAACGAGCTCGAAGCGGCCGTCCTGAGCGGTCGCACCGCGGTGCTGCAGGCCGCGACCCAGGTTCCGCAGCACCGGCCGCCGACCTCGCCCGAGGCCGGCAACGCCCGGAACGCCGCCGACGCCGCCGACACCGGAAGCGCCCCCGCACCACCGCGCCGGGACGCGACCGGCACGCGCCTGTTCGTCGGCCGCGACATCGAACTCGCCCGGCTGGTGGAGGCCGCCGACCGGGCGGCCACCGCAGGGCCCGGGGTCGCGCTGGTCACCGGCGAGGCAGGCCTGGGGAAGTCGGAACTGCTGGAACGGCTCTGCGAGCGGCTCCGCGCAGCCGGCTGGCTGGTCGCGGTCGGCCAGGCCACCGACGACGAGGGCGCGCCACCCGCCTGGCCCTGGGTGGCGGCCCTGCGGACCATCGCAGCCGCCGTACCGCCCCCGGCCGAGTCCGCCGAGATCCTGGCCCCGCTGCTCTCCGACCGCGCATCCGGCCAGGGCCCCGACGAGGACGTGGCCGCCGGCCGGTTCCGCCTGAACCGCGCGGTGTCGCAGTGGCTCGCGGCGGCGGCCCGCGAGCGGGCATTGGCCGTGCTGCTGGACGACCTGCACTGGGCCGACGCCCAGACGCTCGCCCTGCTGACCGGCCTGACCGACCTGCCCCCCGGCACACCGGTCCTGGTCGTCGCCGCGTACCGTCCGAACGAGATCGGAGGCCCGCTCGCGGACCAACTCGCCGTGCTCGCCGGGCGGTCGCCGCTGAGGCTGCCGCTGCCGGGACTGCCCGTGCCGGCCGTCGCCGAGGTGATCAAGGCAGCGGGCACCCGGCCGGTGGACACCGGAACGGTCGCCGCGCTCGCCGAACGCACCGGCGGAAACCCCTTCTACGTATGGGAGAGCGCCCGACTCCTCGGCAGCGAAGGCGCGTTGGTGGCCCTGTCCGAGGTGCCGCAGGGGGTACGGGACGTGGTGCGCCGCAGGCTCGGGCGCCTCCCCCAGGCGGCGGTGGCAGTGCTGCGGCTGGCCGCGGTCGTCGGGCGCGAGGCGGACGTCGACCTGCTGGTCGGCGCCGCGGACACCGACGAGGACGCGGTCCTGGGCGGCCTGGACACCGGCCTGGTCGCCGGACTGCTGACCGAACCCGCCCCCGGCCGCGTCCGGTTCACGCACGCCCTGGTACGCGACACCCTGCTCGCCGACCTGAGCGGCCTGCGGGCCAGACGCATGCACGGGCGGATCGCGGCCGGCCTGGAGCGGCTCGGTTCGAGCGACGTCTCCGCGCTGGCCCACCACTACACAAGGTCGGCGGCCACGGACACAGCCGCCCAGGGCCACCACTACTGCCTGCGCGCGGCCGACCTGGCAGCCGCCCGCTACGCCCACGACGCGGCGGCCGACCTGCTCGCAGCGGCACTCGACTGCTTCGACCGGACCCCGGACGAACCCTCGCAGGACCGGGAGGCGGAACGCGTCGACCTCCTGGGCAGGCTGCTGCGCGCCCAGGTGCGGGCCGGGGCGGTCATGTCCGCCCGCGCCACCCGGCAACGGGCGATCGACAGCGCGCTCGGCACCGGACGCAGCGAACTGCTCATCCGCGCACTCACCGCATGGTCCGAACCCACACCGTGGCAGACCCGGCCGTACGGCGCGATCGACGAGCCCCTCGTCGCACTGCTCACCCGGTCGCTCGACCTGCCGGACCTCGCACCCGCCGACCGGTGCGGACTGCTGCTCGCCCACTGCGCCGAACTGTCCGACGAACGGAACCCGCGCGCGCGGGCCGCCGCCGAGGAAGCCGTCCGACTCGCAACCGCCCTGGGGGAACCCGGCCTTCGCGCACGGGCACTCGCGGCGCTGCTCCGCGAACTCGACACCGGGCGCACGGAACGCGAGCTCGCACTGCGGAGTCGGGAACTCGTCCGACTCGGCACCGAGCACGACCTGCCGGCCTTCCGCTGGTTCGGCCTGCTCACCCTGTCGACCGCCGCCGCTGCCGACGGCGATGCCACCGGCGCCTACGGCCACATCGACACCTGCGTGGAACTGGCCCGCACCTACCGGATGCCGGGGCCCACCGTGGTCGGCCAGACCGCACTGGCGACGCGAGCACTGATCGAAGGGCGCAGCGAGGACGCCGAGGAACTGTACGCCGAAGCCACCGCCGCCATGGCCAGGCAGGGCTCGCCGCACGCCCACGGCTTCCTTCAGGTCGCGCTCGCGACGATCCGGGCCGCCCAGGGAAGGCTCGGCGAGTTCGTCCCGCAGGCCCGCCGGCTCACCGAGGAGTACGGCCCACTGCTGGCGGACCCGCTCGCGGCGGCCCTGTGCGCCGCCGGACAGCAGGACGAGGCCCGCGCCGTCCTCGCCCGGGCCAGGCCGCTGCGCACCGACTACCTCCTCACCGTCCTCGCCACCTTCCGCGCGATGGCCGCGGTGGCACTCGGAGAACAGGAACGCGCCGGCGAGCTGTACACCACCCTGCTCCCCTACCGCGACGCGCCACCGCCCTCCTCCGGCTTCACCCTGGCCATCCGCCCGGTCGCATACACCCTCGGCGAACTCGCCCACCTGCTCGGCCACGACACCGAGGCCGCCGCACACTTCGCCCACGCGGCCACCATCGCCGACCAGTGGAACACCACCCTGGGGCACGACGGCAGCCGCTGACCGGGGCCGCAGAATCCCACGGCCTCCACCCGCCGCCCGCCGCTGAGCGAACCTGGCGGGCGATCGGATACTTCATCAGCCGAATCTCGTTCGACGCCTTCACCGAGGAGGAGTCCCTGGAGATCACGCTCAGAGAAGGCCTTTCGAAGCCGGACATCGTGATCGCGCTCTCCAACCTCCACCACTTCTCGGTCGACAAGCCCCCGCAGATCGCCGGCAGCTTCATCGGCAAGATCTCCTTGATCCACCTGCCGAAGCTCCCACGCCCCTGGCCGGCGGGTGCCGCCGACCGCGTCCGGCGATTCGACGGACTCGACGAGCTCGCATGGCTGCAGATCATCGGACCGGCCCGGATCGACGCCGTCGCATCCACCGTCACCGTCTACACCGCGATGAGCGATGAGCGATGAGCAGCCTCGACGGACCAGCCGAGGCTGGAACATCCGGCCGGCCACCCCTGAGCCCCCGAACCCGCGCACTCGCTCGTGCGCGGTGCCGGCCACGGGGCCGCGCCGCGGCTGCGCAACCTGCTCCGCGGCCGTGCGTCGACCCCCTCGGTCGACCCTCGCGGACCGGCAAGTCGACCAACCGGGACCCATGCCATGCTGCCTGGCATGATCGACACTCCTGAGACGGGCGCCACGGGCGGGGTCTGGTCGTTCGCGACCGCGCGCGAGCCGGCCGAGTTCGCCGCTGTCGAGGTCGAGGGCGTGCCCGGGGTCGAGCACGCCGGGGGTAGGGGCCGTACCCTGTGCGGGATCCGCGGCCGGTACCTGAAGATCTTCCTGACCTCTTCCGCCCCCAGGGCCTGGCCTCGTGCCGCAGGTGCCGAGCGCTGGCCGAGGCCGCGCCGTCCCAACCGTGCGGGCAGGAACGCCTGCACGACCGGCTCCTGCGGGAGGCCGACGACGGGCCGCTGCGCACGGACCTGCTCGCCGCGCTGCGCCGAGGTGCGCGGATCGCGATCTGGACCACCGGCCCGGCGAAGGACCTCACCCGCTTCCACTCGCGGATCGAGCGGATGACGCAGGACGCCGGTCCGGTGGCCGAGGCGCTCGCAGCGGCCGGGGCGGCCGGGGATTCCATCACCCTGGCCCGCGTCGAGGACATGGGCTGGCAGTACCTCGTCGTCCTACCCGCCGACGGCCGGGCGCGTATCGCGCGCGGGCCTGCGGATGCCTCCCCTGCGGCTTCGCCCACTCGTCCTGTGGCTCCGCCTGCCCGTCGGGACGCTGGTCCACCGTCCGCTCCGCGTCCCTGATCCCCGGACGGTGCGGTGCGGCCCGAGATCGCCGGTGTAGCCGCCGTACTGCCGGGTGGGGCCGGCCACCGGGCGGCCACCCGACTGATCGGCTGCTCGGCGCCGGCGCACGCTCGATGATGTTCCGCCTCGGGCAGGTCGTCCGGCCCGGGCGACGACGCACTCCCGCGTTGGCCGACCGGATCGGGGAGAAGGCCAACGGCCGAGCCCCCCGGGGAACAGGGGCTCGGCCTCAGCGTCTGCCGCGGGCGGACCTGGCCGCCGCCAGACGGCGGCGCAGCACGGCAGCGCGCCACCGCTCCCACCAGCGCCACCGCGGCTCCTTCTCCCGGGCCCCTGCGAGTTCCACCACAGCCTCGACCAGCTCGCCATCCATCACCCGTCCACACAACCACCCCTGCCACCGGACCGGCGTGCCGGGCCCGGGCATGCCGTGCACGGGCATGCCGGCTCCGGGCGGGACCGACGCGGGGGAACGACGCCGGGGCCCCGCGCGGGCGGTACGGAACGGGTGGGTGCCGGGAGGGCCACCGGGCCGCAGCCGGGGCCTCCCGAGGGCGGCGAGGACCGGGACGGCCCGGGGGCAGCAGCCGCCCGGGCTGCCCTGCCGTCCGCGGCGCCCCAGGCCGGCGGGGCGTGCCGCTTACGGCAGGAGCACGAGGTGGTAGTCGACGGCCACGGTGAAGAAGGCGGCGGCGCCGAGGGTGAGGAGGGTGTAGGTGATCCGGCCGGTCCGGGTCCACCAGCCGCGTCGCCAGGCCGCGACGCAGGCGGGGGCCATGGGGGCGGCGAAGGCCAGTGCGGCCGTGGCCAGGACCGGAAGGGCCGCCAGCTCGGGCGCATTGAGGGGGACGGCTGCCATGAGGACGTTCGGGTCGGCGGTGAGGAGGGCGAGGCCGGTGAGGAGGGCGGTGGTCAGCGCGCAGGACGTCCAGGCGGTGAGCAGCGCGAGGCGGGCGGGCCGCGGTGAGGGCCGGCGCTTCCTGATCCGGCGGGCTGCGGCGGCGAGGGGGAGGCCGAGGGCGGCCAGGAGGAGGGCCGCGGAGCCGGTGGCGAACAGCGGGAGGTCCAGGGTGGGGCTGTCGTACCAGGAGAGCTTCTCGTAGACCTCGGAGGGGAGTTCGGAGGAGACCAGGACGCCGTCGCCGGTGAAGGCGATGCGGGCCTGGCCCTGGTGTTCCTGGAAGAGTCCGGGGGCGATCGGGGTCCAGTGCTGGGTGTGGCGCTGCGGGTCGGGTGACAGGCCGGTGGTGGTGAGGGTGGCGTCGGCGTTGGCCTTGACGGTGGGGACGGAGAACAGGGTGGAGAGCTTCATCAGGCTGGTGCGGCTGGTGCGGGCCGAGCGGTAGGACCCGGTGTAGCGGGAGGCGTCGGCCGCCGCCGTGCCCGGAACGGGGGCACCCGGTGCGGGGGCACCCGGCGCCGGGGCCTGCGGCGCAGTGGTCTGCGGTGCGGGGAAGCGGGTGTCGATGATCAGGTTCGCGGTCCTGCGGGCGTCCCAGGGTCCGACGGCCGCGAGGCCGTCGCCGTTGACGACCACGTACACGCCGAACCCCTGCTCGGGCATGAGTGCCATGGCGCTGTGGAAGCCGGGGACGTCGCCGTCCTTCCACAGGACCGGCCGGCCACCGCGGGGGCGGTGTTCGAGGACGTAGCCCATGCCGGGCATGCCCTCGTGCGCGGTGATGTGCGTCTGCTGCATCGCCCGGGCGACCGGGCCGCCCCTCAACTGGGCGGCCAGGTAGCGGCCCATGTCGTCGGGGGTGACGGCCGGCCCGGTGCCCGACGGCGTCCAGGGGGCGTACTGGCCCTTCTGCTCGACCTGGCCGGCGCCGTCGGGCCGGTAGCCGCGGGCGAGCCGCTCCCCGATCGGCGCCGGGTGGGGCAGTGCGGCGCTGGAGCCCGTCATGTCGTGGGCGGCGAACACGTGCTCGGCGACGTACTGTGCGAACGGCCGGCCCGAGACCTCCTCCACGAGGTGTCCGGCCAGCGCCATCCCGTAGTTGTCGTAGGCGATCCGGGTACCGGGCGGACGGACCCGGGGCGGCTGGCGGGCCTTGAGGCTGGCGGCGAGCGAGGGAAGGCCGGCCGGGTCCTTCTCGGCCAGTCCGACGATGTCCTCGTCGAAGCCGGCGGTGTAGGTGAGCAGGTTCTGCACCGTCACCGGGCGGCCCGGGTAGGTGTCCTCGATCGTGAACGCCGTCAGGTAGCGGTTGACGTCGGCGTGCAGGTCGATCCTGCCCTCGCCGACCAGCTGCAGCACGGCCTCGGCGGTGAAGACCTTGGCCAGGGAGCCGGTGAGGAACGGGGTCGCGCAGTCGACGGGACGGCCGCCGGTCACGTCCGCCATGCCGTAGCCCTTGCAGAACACCGTCCTGCCGCCCTCCACCACGACGACCGCCGCACCCGGAATCCTGTCGGCGGCGAGCAGTGCGGAGACCGCCCGGTCGACCACCGGGCCGAGTTCGGACGCGCCCGCCGGGTCGGTGACCGGACCGGCTGCGGGCGCGGCCGCCGAGTCGGCGCGGGCCGGAACCGGCGGGAGGGCGAGGACAAGGGCGGCAGCGGTGGCGGCGAGCGCGGTACGGATCGGCTTCTTCACAGCCGTCAGCCTGCCGCCCGCGCCGCCCCCGGCATCAGTGCCAGGCACCTCGAACGGGCATGTGAAATGCACGATCCGGACGTAGGGTGCCATTCGTGCTGATCGTCATACTGGTCCTGGCGGGGGTGGCCTTCGACCCCCTGCATCCGGTGCCGAGCGTCCCTGTGGCGCTGGTCCTCGCGCTGCAGGTGCTGCACTGCCTCACTCCCTGGCGCAACCGGTGGACACTCCTCGCCCAGGTCGTCCTGCTGCCCTGGGCCGGCCCCGCGGCGGCGGGACTGGTGGCCGCCTCCGTGCTGCTCCTCCTGCGCGGCCTCCCCCGCTGGGCATTGTTCGGGGCCGTCGTCGCGGGCGCGGCCCTGATGGTGCCCGCCGAACCGTTCGCCGTCGCCTTGGCCCTGCTCAACGCGCTGTGCCAGGGGCTGGTGCTGTTCGGGGTGACCCGGCTGGGCCACACCCGGGCCGCCGTGCACGCCGCACGGGCCGAACTCGCCGCCGCAGCGGTCAGCGACGAGCGTGCACGCGCCGCACGCGACCTCGACGACGCCCTCGGAACGGCCCTGTCGCGGATCACCGCACTCGCCACGCGCGGCGAACTCGCCGAAATCGCCCGGGTGTCACGCCGGGCCGCGGCGCTGGCCCGATCCGTCCCCGACCGGCCCGCGCCCCCGGGCCCTCCGGACGACCTCCTGCCACGGCTGGCCCTGCCGATCCTGCTCACCGTGCACGGCGGATTCCTGCTCACCGCGCTCATCTACCTCGACGGCCGCCCGGCGCCCGCCCTTCTCGCCGCCGCGATCCTCGCACTGCAGCTCCACCACGCACTGCCCAGGCCGCCCGACACCCTGCCTCCCGGTATCGTCTGGACGATGCCGGCGCTGGTCGCACTGACCGCGGCCGCGCTCCTGTTCCCGGGGCAGGCCTACCCCCAACTCGCAGGGTTCGCCGCAGCCGCCTTCCTGCTCCTGGACCGCGCGTGGCGCCTCGGCGCACCCGTCCTGATCGCCTGCCTCATCGCCGCCCTCGCCCTGCGCGGCTACCCCGCCGGGGAGATCGTGTACTGGACGTTCAACTCCGTGGCCGTCGCCGTGATGCTCCACGCACTCGCCGTCCAGACCCGGCTGGTCTACGAGGCACGGGAGGCGCGGATCACCCTCGCCCACATCGCCGCCACCCGCGAACGCCGGCGCATCTCCCGGGACGTCCACGACCTCCTCGGCCAGGGCCTCTCAACGATCACCATCCGCGCCGAACTCGCCCAACGCCTCCCCACCACCGACGGGGCACCGACTGCTGTCGGGTCGGCAGCGGACGAGGCCGGCGCACCGGCGCGAGCCGGGGCCGACGGACAGGTGGCGCAGGAGATCGCCGCCATCGCCCGCCGCTCGCTGACGGCGTTGCGCGCGATCGCGCTGGACGAGGAGCTCGACCTGTCGCTGGACGCCGAGGTCGTCTCGGCCCGCTCCGTCCTGGAGGCGGCGGGCGCGGAGGTGACGGTGCGCCGGCAATCCCCCCGGGAGGAGCGGCTGTTGGCGATCGTGCTGCGCGAGGCCGTGACGAACGTGCTGCGCCACAGCACCGCCACCCACTGCCTCATCGACATCGACGACACCGGGCTGCGGATCGTCAACGACGGGGTGAGCGGCACCGTCCGCGGCAGCGGGCGCGGCACGGCCAACCTCACCGAACGGGTCGTGGCGGCGGGCGGCACCCTGACGGCCGGGGCGCACGGCGGACGCTACGAACTGGCGGTGCTATATCCAGCCGTTGTCGACAGCGATACGGACGGCGTCCAGCCGGTTGCGCGCGTCTAGTTTCGTGACGACCGCCCCCAGGTAGTTGCGCACCGTCCCCCTGCTCAGGAAGCACGCGGCGGCGATCTCCGCCACGTCCGCGCCCTCGCCCGCCATCCGCAGCACGTCGGCCTCGCGCGCGGTCAACGGGTTCGGCCGCGCGGTGATCGCCGAGGCCGCCAACGCCGGATCGACGACCGTCTCCCCCGCCGCCACCCGGCGGATCGCCTCCGCCAGCCGGTCCGGCGGGGCGTCCTTCAGCACGAATCCGCGGGCACCGGCCGCCAGTGCCCTGCGCAGCATCTCCGCCCGGCCGTAGGACGTCAGCATGAGCAGGCCGCACTCCGGCGCCTCGGCGTGGATCTCCTCGGCCGCCGCGAGGCCGTCCAGTCGGCCGGGCATCTGGATGTCCAGAACCACGACATCGGGGCGCAGTTCACACGCCCGGGCGACCGCGTCCTCACCGGTGGAAACCTCCCCGACGACCTGCATGTCGTCCTCCATCCCGATCAGGGCCACCAGCGCACCCCTGATCAGATGCATGTCCTCCGCCAACAACACCCTGATCACGACCGAACCCCCGCTACTCGGCGACGCTGCACGCACCCCCACGCCAACCCCCGACCCCACCGACACCCCCCGACCGCACGGTCCGAACACACCGGTGCGGCCCGGCGAGAGCCGCTCGGTACCGGCGGGGCGGCGCGGCGCCCGGTGGGACGGCACACGACCCCGGCGCCGCCCCTACGGAACCATCCCCCAGCACGCCCCCCACCGCTGGAACATGCGGACCGGTCGCCGGCCGTGCGGGCCCGGCCACCGATCCACGCATCACCGGGTCAGCCCAGCCTGCGGGCCAGCACGTACGCGCGCTCGGTGTCCGCCTCACCCGGATACGGCCCCCGCATCAGCGTTGCCTCCACCGCAAACCCGGCAGCGGCAAGACCCGCGCTCACCTCCTCGGGGCGCAGGGCGAAGAAGTCGAGCGAGACCGGGCGGTCGAGCCAGGAGTCCAGCCGGCGAACCTCCTGGCCCGCATGGAACGCGGCCAGGAGAAGGCCCCCCGGCCGCAGCACCCGGGCGAACTCCGCATAGGCGAGCGGCCGTTCCTCGACCTGGAGGTGGATCAGCGAGTAGAACGCCACGGCGCCGGCCAACTCCCCGTCACCGAGTGGGAGGTCGAGCATCGATCCGACCCGCACGTCCAGCCCGGGCCGGCGCGCCCGGGCCACCTCCACCATGCCCGGCGACACGTCCAACCCCACAACCGGGACCCCCAGATCGGCCAGGAAGCACGCCACCTGGGCCGGACCGCATCCCACGTCGGCCACGAGGCCCTCGTGCGGGACCTGCTCGGCAAAGGCCGTCAGCATGGCCCGGTCCAAGGGCTTGGAGGTCAGATCGGCGGTGAAGCCCTGCGCGTACACGTCCGCGACCGCATCGTAGGAGTCCCGGATAGAGGTGCTGTCCATCCGGCCAGTATCCGACACCCGCCACCGTCCCGGGTCGGCAGCCCCCCGGAGCCGCAGCAGCCCGCTGCCGCCCTGGAATTGACCCCGGCCCAGCCGACGAGCCGGACGCGGGCCGCGAGCGGGCGAAGCAGCATCGAAGCGGCTCCGGCCGAGTTCCTCCTCGACACCGCCGACTCCTTCGTCCGGGACGGGGCCCTGCCTGCGCCGGGTTGCGGGTCAGGTGCGCGGGCCGGCGCCGTGCAGCAGGGTGTCGACGATGCGGGCGGCGAGGGTGTCCGGGTCGGTGCGCTCCGCGTTGCCGTGCAGGGATTCCCCGATGAGTGCGTAGTAGACCCGGCGCACCCAGTCGAGATCGGCTGCCGCGTCGATGAGCCCGTCGTCCTGGGCCCTCTTCAGGACGGTGGTGCAGCGGCGGGCGATGTCCTGGTGGAGGCCGGCAGCCTCGCTGTCCGGGTCCGCCGACAGCTCCAGGGCGAAGGCCCACGCGCTCTTCACCTGAAGCACGTTGGCCGTGATCCGGTGCATCGCCACCAGCGGCGGCGCGGTGTCCGGCCGGCCGTCGTCCACGGCCCGGGCGAGCTGGCGGGCCGCGGAGGAGGCCAGCGCGTCGATCAGCGCCTGTCGACTGGCGAACCGCCGGTGGATCGTGGTGCGGGCCACTCCCGCGGCCGCGGCGATCTGCTCCATGGAGGCTCCCGGCTCTTCGGCGAGCACCCGCTCGGCCGCCTCCAGGATCGCGCGCACGCTGCGCTCCGCGTCCGCCCGCAACGCTCGTGCCGCCGTCTCGGCCATCATGCCTCCTGCCCTCTCATCTGCCCGCGAACACACTACACCCCTGACGCCATCCAGGAGCTATCCGCATCAAGCCTGTTGCAGATAGGCCAGTTGCTGTTACATACTCCTCCCAGTTGACCTTGACCGAAGGAGAACTCGTGTACAGCACTGCCCTGATCACGGGAGCGTCGTCCGGCCTCGGCGCGGAGTTCGCCGCCCAGCTCGCCGCCCGCGGACACGACCTGGTCCTGGTGGCACGCTCCCGCGACCGGCTCACCGCCCTCGCCGAGCGCCTGACCGCCGAACACCGCATCCGCGCCCACGTGATCGTCCAGGACCTCGCCGAACCCGACGCGGCCCGCCGCATCGCCGACGAGCTCACCACCCGCGGGCTGACCGTCGACCTGCTGGTCAACAACGCCGGCTTCGGCACCTGCGGCCGCTTCGAGGAGATACCCGCAGCGCGCGACCACGACCAGCTGATGGTCAACGTCGTCGCACTCGTCGACCTCACCCACGCGCTGCTGCCCGGCATGCTGCAACGCGGAGCAGGGGCCGTCGTCAACGTCGCCTCCAACGCCGGCTTCCAGCCGGCCCCCTACTTCGCCGTCTACGGAGCCGCCAAGGCCTTCGTGCTGAACTTCGGCCTCGCCCTGCGCCAGGAGTACCGCCGGCGCGGCATCCGCGTCCTCACCCTGTGCCCCGGCCCGGTCGAGACCGCCTTCTTCGACACCATCGGCACCCGCCGGGCCGCCGTCACCGGCTCCATGACCACCCCCGAACCCGTCGTACGCGCCGCACTGCGCGCCCTGGAACGCGACCGCGGCTACACGGCCCCCGGATTCGGCAACGCCCTGACCGCGCACCTGACACCGCGCCGCCCCCGGACCCTGGTCGCCGCCATCTCCGAACGCATCACCCGCAAGGTCCTCACCCCCGAGCCCACCCCCGTGACGCTGCCGGAGCACAGCGCACGATGACGGGGGCGGGCGACCTGCGGCCCGCAGGGGGCGCGTACCCGGTTCGCCGGGCCCCGCCCGGTCGGGAGCCTTCGTGGTCCGCGGGCTGCCTGCCCGGCGGCTCCTACCGGACCGAGCGGAGCCACCCACGCCCACCCGCCGTAGCGCGCCTCAAGCCGATACCTTCCGTGCCGACAGGCCGACGGGCCGTCAAATGGCTGATGGGCGCCGGGGCAAGGGTCGGCGAGGCTCATGGGCGACGGGTGCTTCCCGGCTCAGGGCCGCTCGTTGCGGTCCGGCCCGGCGGGGCGCGGCCCTACTGCCACGGCCAGGACCACGAGTACGGCGGTGCAACCGCCCAGCAGCATGAGCGCGGACGGGGAGGTGCGGTCCAGGACGACGCCCCCTGCGAGTGCACCGATCGAGATCGTCGCCTGGAAGGAAGCGGTGAACAGGACCGTGGCCGCTTCCGGGGCGTGCGGTGCCGCCTTGGCGAACCAGGTCTGCGACGCCACCGGTACGGCGCCGTACGCGATGCCCCACACGATCAGCAGCAGCACCGCGCCGCCCTCCCCGTGGCCCACCACCGGAAGCAGGAACGTCACGGCGGCGATCAGGGCGGCCGCGAGCCCCAGGACGGTCCGCGGATACCGGGCCACCCGGGCGCCGCCCAGGAAGTTGCCGAGGATGCCCGCAGCGCCGTAGAGCAGCAGGAACGCAGTGATCGTACCGCCGTCGGCGTGGGTGACCTGTTCCAGGAACGGTGCCACGTACGTGTAGGTGCCGAAGTGGGCCAGTACGACGAGGAACGTCAGCAGGAGTGCGAAGCGGGTGGCGGTGCCGCGGAGCATGCCGGTGAGGACGCCCAGCCGGGTGGCCCGGACCGCAGGGAGCGGCGGCACGAACACGAGCAGCATCACCAGTACACCGACCGTCAGAACTCCCATGGCGGCGAAGGCCGTTCGCCATCCGGCGAGATCTCCGACGAGGGTGCCCGCCGGTACGCCGAGCACGGACCCCAGCGGAACGGCCGAGAAGATCACAGCAGTTGCCCTGCCGACCGAGGCCGGCGGCACCAGACGCTCTGCCAACCCGGCACCGATCGACCAGAAGCCGCCGATCGTGATCCCGACCAACACCCGCGAGACCAGCACCAGCCAGAAGCCGGGCGCCGCCGCGGCAAGGAAGTTCGCCAGTGCCAGCAGGAGCATGAACACGCACAGCATCAGCCGGCGGTCGAAGCGCGCCGTGGCCACGGTGACCAGAGGAGCGGCGATGGCCGCCAGGAAGCCCGGCACGGTCATGACCAGCCCGGCCGTCCCGTCCGAGACGGTGAATCCGGATCCGATCGAGGTCAGCAGGCCGATCGGAAGGATCTCGGTGGTGACGACGGCGAAGATCCCGAGCATCACCGAGACCACCGCCGGCCACCCCCTCAACGGTGAACGAGCGGGCGCGAGTTGGCCGATGCCTGAAGCCGTGGTGGTTGCCGACATGGAGTCCCGTCCTGTGAAGGGCAGTGCGTTGCGCAGCCAGTCCAACAGGCGTCGTCCGGAGACGGCTGGCAGATCTGCGACATCAACCCTGCCCGGGCGACGTGAACCGGCCGACCGGGGGTTCCGCACCCCGCACTTGGACTCGGCTGACGGCCCGTCCGGCCCGCGCATCAAAAGAGGATGACAAGTCGGCCCATGGGAGTAGAGTCGGCCTCCTGCACAGGTGCGCAGGACGGGGTTACTTCCCTCTGGAGGACGTGATCCGGGTTCGAATCCCGGCCCAGGCCTGGCCTGCGGTGGTGTAAGGGCAGCACGCGTAACGTCACCTCGACCGACTACGACCTCTGTGCAGGACAACTTCACATGCACCTCCCGGTGCGCAGGGCCGCGGCTACTTCTTCTGGTGAATCACGCCGCGGTCCGCATCGATCTCGGGAGGCACAGCATCCGGGGTGCCCGGTGCGAAGGACACGGCTACTTCTCCTGCAAAGAGGGAGACGCGGGTTCGAATCCCGCCGCCGGCCCCGTACGGCCGGTGTCGTCCAGCGGCCCAGGACACCTCGTCGCCGTATCCGCCCTCGATCTCGGGCACCCCGTTGCTGAAGCCTCCCCTCCACAGTGAGGGGTTCTGCTGTGTCCCGCTTCAACACCCGCACCACCCGGCCGGCCGGCACGTCGCCCGTGACCACCACCGGCGCCACGACCCGCACCGCCGAAGGAGCCACCGGCCACCTGCGCGACGAGAAGTCCGAGCTGTTCCTCCTCGCGATCGCCAACAAGGTCGGCACCGGCACGTTCTACGAGGGCGCCGAGCAGCGCGACGACCGCTACGAGCAGCTCGTCCGCCGCCTGGCCGTCGAGGACCCGGACTGGACCGCCGCGTTCCTGCACTGGCTGCGGACCGACGGCAACATGCGCACCGCCTCCCTGGTCGGCGCCGCCGAGTACGTCCACGCCCGCCTCGCCGCGGCCGGCAGCCGCGAGCCCGGCCGGCACGAGACGCACGACCCGGCGGGCCGGTGGGAGGGCGACGCCCTCGCGTCCCGCACCTCCACCAACCGGTCCGTCATCGCCTCCGTCCTGCAGCGCCCGGACGAGCCCGGTGAACTGCTCGCCTACTGGACCTCCCGCTTCGGCCGAAACATCCCCAAGCCCGTCAAGCGCGGCATCGAGGACGCCGTCGGCCGGCTGTACACCGAGCGCGCCCTCCTCAAGTACGACACCGCCTCCAAGGGCTACCGGTTCGCCGACGTCATCGAGCTCACCCACCCGAGCCCGAAGGCCGCCTGGCAGGGCGACCTGTTCAAGCACGCCATCGACCGGCGCCACAACCGCGACAACGCCATCCCCGAGAGCCTCGCCACGCTCCACGCCCGCGCGCGCCTCGACACCGTCCCCGTCCCCGAGCGCCGGGCCTATCTGCGGACGGCAGGGGCGCAGCTCGCCCTCCGGGACGCGGGCATGACGTGGGAGTCCCTCGCGGGCTGGATCCAGGGGCCGCTCGACGCCCCGGTGTGGGAGGCGATCATCCCGTCGATGGGCTACGCGGCGCTGCTGCGGAACCTGCGGAACTTCGACCAGGCCGGGGTGTCCGACGAGGTCGCCGCCACGGTGGCCGCGCGCATCGCCGATCCCGAGCAGGTCGCGCGCTCGCGCCAGTTCCCGTTCCGGTTCTGGGCCGCGCACAAGCACGTCCAGTCGCTGCGGTGGGGCCATGCCCTGGAGAAGGCCCTCGCCGCGTCCCTCTCCCAGGTGCCGGCCCTGCCCGGGCGGACGCTGATCCTCGTCGACCGGTCGCCCTCGATGTTCCCCGGCTACGGCTACTCGACGGCCAACTCCTCGGACATCACCCTGGCCGAGCAGGCGGCCCTGTTCGGGTCGGCCCTCGCCCTGCGCGCCGCCGGCCCGACGCTGGTGGAGTTCGGCGGCAAGAGCCGGGTGATCGACGTGCCGCGCGGCGGGAGCGTGCTGCGGCTCATGGAGGCGTTCGGACAGGACGGCGGCACGGACATCCCGGCGGCCGTCGCGCAGCACTACAGCGGGCACGACCGGGTGGTGATCGTCACCGACGAGCAGACCCGGCCGGGCTACCTGCCGTCCAACATGCTCGGCTACGGAGGCCGGCCGGAGACCGCGATCGACGACCTCATCCCGACGAACGTGCCGGTGTACATGTGGAACATGGCCGGCTACAAGGCGGGTGCGATGCGCTCGGGATCGGGCAACCGGCACACGCTGGGCGGCCTGACGGACTCGGCGTTCGCACTGATCCCGCTGCTCGACGCGGGCCGCAACGCCGACTGGCCCTGGGCGCAGTAGCAACCCGCCCGCCCCGAAGCCCCGCCCCACCGGGCGGGGCTTCGCCATTTCCAGGCCCCACGGCCGCCATGCGGTGCGGCGGCAGGTGTCCAGGGCGCCGGGTGGCACCCCCGCCCGGGACCCGACCACCCACCTGAAGGTGCGTACTTGATCAACAGGCCGCCGGCGCCGAAGCTGGTTACGGCGCGCCAAGCACCTTGTCCGACACCACCGATGACCGCTCGGCCAGATGGTCCTGTCCCCAGGAGTCCAGCTGTTCGAGCATCCCGTAAATGCGCTGTCCCTTCGACGTCAGCGAGTACTCGACCCGAAGCAACGCCTCGTCGTACGCCTCGCGGTGGACGAGCCCGTCCGCTTCGAGCTCGCGCAGTTGCTGGGTCAGCACCTTCTCACTGATACCGGTGACCAGCCGCCTGGTCTCGCCGAACCGGCGCGGCCGCTCGGCGAGCACCCAGAGGATGAACACCTTCCACTTCCCCTCGATCACCGAGATCGCGGCGCCCACCCCGCACACGTGCGGATCGATCACGAACGTACCCCTTTTCTCACTACTGGAGTTCCCGATGTCTTCTTCCTCCCCGCAATCCTCCCCCGCCGCCGTCACCGTGCTCGGCCTCGGCCCGATGGGTCAGTCCCTCGCGGGCGCGTTCCTGGCCGCCGGCCACCCCACCACCGTCTGGAACCGCTCCCCCGGCCGAGCGGGCGACCTGGTCGAACGCGGCGCGGTGGAGGCGGATTCGGTGACCGAGGCGATCGAGCGCAGCACGCTGGTCGTGGTGTGCGTGCTCGACTACGACGCCGTGGACGCGATCGTCCGACCGTACGCCCACTCCCTCAAGGGCCGCACCCTGGTCAACCTCACCGCGGACGCCCCGGGCCGGGCCCGCGCGACCGCGGAGTGGGCCGCCGCCAACGGGATCGGCTACCTCGACGGCGCGATCATGGTCCCGACCTACCTGATCGGCGGACCGTCGGCGCTGGTCCTGCACAGCGGCCCGCAGGAGCTGTACGACCGGCACCGGGACACCCTGGCGGCGATCGGCGGCACCGCCGTCCACCTGGGCAGCGACCCGGGCCGGGCCGCGAGCTACGACATCGCCCTGCTGGACGTGTTCTGGCACGCGATGACCGGCATCGTGCACGCCTTCGCGCTCGCCACGGCCGAGGGCGTCGAGGCCACCGCCCTCGCCCCGTACGCCAAGGGGATCGCCGACCTGCTGCCCGAGATCATCGACAGCTTCGCGGGCCAGGTCGACGCCGGCGACTTCCCCGCCGAGGGCTCGAACCTCCGCTCGGCGGAGGCCACCATCGCGCACATCCTGACCACCGCACGGGCCCGCGGCCTGGACGCCTCGGTGATCGAGGCCGCCCACGGCCTGGCCCGGCGCGGCCTGGACGCCGGGTACGCGGACCACTCGTACGCCCGGCTCGTCGAGGTCGTCCGCGGCTGACCCGCCACCACGATCCCGCCCACCCGAAGGCCGGGGCCCTCACACCCGTCGATGTGAGGGCCCCGCGGGCAGCGGTGCCGGCGGGCGCACACCCGCCGGCCGTGATGGCGGCTATCAGCCGTCCCGCGCGGACCTGGGGGTGCATGTGATCGGCTCCACCATCCGTGGCGACCTTCTTCAGTGCGGAAGGAAGCGGCGGGTCCAGGCGGTGAAGGGCCCGCCGAGGGCGGCGTGGGCGGCGGCGACCAGGGCGGCCGGGTCGGTGGAGGGTGCCAATCCGAAACGGGTGTGCAGCCAGTCGACCAGAGCCCGGTGGCCACTGCTGGGCTCGTAGTCCGCACGGCGGTGGATGTGGACGCCCTCCCGGTCGACGGCGATCTCGACATCGCAGGCGAGAAGCCGGAAGAACTCGGACAGGCTGCGGGCCACCACGAACTCACCGCCCTCGTCACCGAACACGACGACCGGCAGGGTGCCCGGATCGGGCCGGTCGTCCATCCACCACAGGGCGTACAGGGAACCGGAGAAGTTCGCCTGGGCGAAGGGGGTGAGGCGGTCCAGGAAGGCGCGGTCGGCAGACCGGCCGGCCGCCGGCACCGAGGTGTCGCCGGGGGCGGTCAGCTCGAAGCCGTCGGCGAGGAACGCGCCCGGGACGCTGTCCTGCAGGGCCCGCAGCTGCTCCAGCTCCGGCACCGGGGCGTGCGAGCGGAGCAGCGGGTGAGGGTCCGTCATCGGTCGGCCTGCCATCCGGTGGGGCGGGTAGGGGGAACGGCGCCAGCCTACGCGCGGCGGGGTTTCACCAGTGCATCAGGGCGGCCTCGCCGCTGCCCCAGACCGAGTTCAGCGCGACCATGTGGAAGCCGGCCGGGTAGCTGTCGGCGCCGCCGTCCTGTGCGGTGCCGGGTCGCACGGGACGGTTCCCGATCGTACGCCGCTGACGGAGAAGCCCACGCAGGATCGGCCGGCCCGTACTGCGCGGATGCCGAGAACCGCTGCGCCTACGCAGGATGGGCGGACGGACGGCCGCAGCCCGGGGAAGCGGCCGGGCTGCTCGCGGCGGGCCGGCGCCGGGGGCGACGGCCGACCGCCTGCCCTCGAAGACGCCTTGGCGGTGGACGGCGCGGGTCCGTACGGTGCGCACCCGGAACGCCCGCTTTCGCACACGGTCCGCGACCTCTCGTGCCGGACGGTGAAGGGAGCCCGACGTCATCGAAACGGGCTGAACCAGCAGGCAGGTCGGGGCTGTGCCTGCAGGGCGAAGTGGCATTTACTGGAAGGGAAGGCACCCGAGCCCGCGGGCGGCGAGACGTTTCACCGCCGCCGGACGGTTCACCGGTTCGCCCGTCGCACCCGGCAGGAGGTCGTGCCATGAACGCGCCTTCACAGGATCAGGCCTTACCGCGTCTCGTCGTCGACAGCCCCGACCGGATTCGCGGCCAAATCCACGTGCTCGACTTCGAGCCGCTGCTGGTCGGCCGGGACTCCGCCTGCCAGATCCAGCTGCTCCATCCGCAGATCAGCCGACGCCACGCGCTGGTGCGCTCGGCCGAAGGGCACACCACCGTGGAGGACCTCGCGTCCACCAACGGCACCCGGCTCAACGGCCACCTGGTATTGGGACAGCAGATACTGCACGACGGTGACGTCCTGGACTTCGGGCCACTGGAAGTGCACTACGAGGAACCCATCGAGGAGGCCGCCACCACGGTCGCCGAGCCACCGGCGCACCTTGCGGCACTACGGGCGGAGACCGTCGTCATCGGCGGCGCAGGCCCGCCGCGGCCCCTTCAGGAGGACGCCGAACCCGCGGCACCGCCAACCCAGGTGCTGCTCGAACGGCCGTCGGCCCGGCCGGTGTCGGTCCGGGACGCAACCGCCGAGGAAACATCGACCCAGGAGGAGGCCGAGGACGAGGCCCAGGAGGAAGCAGCGACCGAGGAGGACACCACCCCGGACGCACCGACGGAGGAGACACCGGGACCGGCCCCGGAGGACTCCGGCTGGCAGACGGCCGCCCAACGAATGGCCGCCCGGCCCACGGAACCAGGGCCAGTGGGACCAGGGACGACGGAACCAGGGCCGCCGGGCCCCCGGCCGACAGAGCCGCAGGAAACACCGCGGTGGGGACCGCCCGCACACGCCGTACCGCCGCAGCCGTCCGTGCCACCTGCCGTAGGACCGCCCACCTTCGCCGCGCCCACCTTCGGACCTCCCACCTTCGGGTCGGCTTCCGCAGGGCCGCACCCGGAGCACACGTCCCCACCGCAGCCGCACGTGCCCCCACCGGGCAGCACACCACCGGCCACGACACCCCGCCCCGGGACGGAGCGCCGCTTCGACGTGGCCGAGCAGCGGGCGGCAGGCAACCTCAGCAACATCGGCGGGAACCAGTACAACTACCTCCAACAGGACAACCGCATCCTGCTGGCCCGGCGTAAGGCCTACTTCCGCAAGCTCAAAGCCACCTGGAACACGGCCCGGCGCCTGGCACTGGTGGGACTGCTGCTCACCGTCGTCGGCTTCGCGTTCCGGGCGTGGCTGGACTCGGGGCAGGACACACTCGACTCGGAGGTCGGTGGTGTGGCGGTCGACATGATCGGCCTCGCCGTCGGGATGACCGGAATCGTGCTGCTGGTCGTCGGCGCCGTCCTGGCGGCCACAACCGTGTTCCGCCGGCGCCGCTACGAGCGCGAGGAGGAGCGCCGGCTGAATCCGAACCGGTCGCCGTCGCGGTGAGGCGGCACGGCTCCACAGCCAAGGAATCGCCATGGTCTTCAACATCGGAAGCCAACAGGGCGGCGTCGTCAACAACGTCGCCGGCAACCAGACCGTCCACGGCGGCCAATCCGGCCACCTCACCGCGGACGGGCAGGACGTGCGCCACCTGGTCGGCGACCTCCGCTCGGCCGTGGACCGGGCTCAGCTGCCACCGGCCGTCGCGCCCGCGGTCCGCTCCGAACTGGAATCCCTGGACACGGAGGTGGCCCAACCGGACCCCGACCGTGAGGAGGTCGCGGGACGGCTGACCCGAATCACCCGCCTGCTCGCCTCGGCCGGAGCCTTCGCCAGCGCAGGCACCGGCCTGATCCAACCGATCACGGCCCTGGCCGGCTGGCTCGGCACACTGGGCCAGCCGATCCTGCAAGCCCTCGGCGCCTGACCCCCGCCGGATCAGGTGGCAGGGCCACGGGCAGTTGACGGTGCCGGCCGGGACCACCGGGGTCCCGCCGCGCTTCCGAGGGCCCGCACGGTCAGACGGGCGGCAGCAGATCGCTCTCGCTGACGGTGTACGTCAGCAGGGGGTAGACGAAGTCCGTTTCGTTGTTCTCACGGCGCCGCAGTCGGTAGAACTCGCGCTGCTGCTCATCGTCGGCCGACGTGAGGCGCGTACCGTGCGGGAGATGAACCTCTCGGTCGCGAAACCGCACGACGGTCTTCGACGTTCGAAAGGTCACACCCAGCCATTGGTTCTCCGCCGCCTGGACGGGTGCGTCCAACACGATTCGGTGCCTGAGCCGCCGATTCGATGCTACCGAGAACGCGACGATACTGTGGTGGGCGAGGGGGATCTCGAACCTCTCGCCACCGGACTCCTTTGATTCGAAGATCAGCTTCCTCGGCGGGCTCACTTCGGGATGCCGGTAGCAGGAGAAGACGGCGATGAACGAATCGTCGGCCAGATCGAGGGCCTGGTCGGAATGGCTGCCCATGGTCCGGTACGTGTTCGTGTAGCTCTCGATGAGGGCGTTGTTGAAGCCGACCGGAAGCGCCGCACGTTCCTGAATCTGCTGCGCCAGCCGTTCGTCCACGGCGCGGAAGCGCTGTGCCGGGCTGGCGTAGCGGGTGGTGGTCCGCACAAGAGGCACCCCACCCGCCTCGTCGATCCTGGTGAGGACGGCGCCTCGCCGGCCCTTTCCCACGTCCTCCCAACGAGTCGACGCGGACAGCTCCGTGAAGAGATCCTCCTCGGTCGGCAACACGCACGCGAGTATCTCGTCCGAGATCCTAGGCTCGGGGGGCACGGTAGTCTCCCGAGTTCATGCTGAAGAGAAACCGGTCGCCGTAGTCGATGAAGGACGAGGTCCTGTTCTCCTCGGCGTACAGCCTGCGCAGCTCGTCCATGCCGGCCAGCGTGGGCGGCTCCAGCTCCACCAGACCTCGGGCCGATTTCAGGAACGTCCGGCCGTTCTTGTGAACGGATTCGGCGCTCGAACAGCGCACCACATAGCCCAGGCGGGTCGGCAGCAGCTCGGCGTCCAATGCCGAGGGCCGGATCTCATGCGTGTACAGGCGATTGGTGGACAGCGGCATGAAGAACACCGAGCCGGGGTGGAGAGTCACGGTGAACTGCGCGGGCAGCGCAACCCCGTCGCGTTCTTCGGCCGACTCCTTGAGGCGGAAGTGGAGCCTGGTCAGCCCGCTGACACCCTTCACGCCGTAGTCGAAGGCGTCTTCGGCCAGGGGCTGCAGCCTGTCGAGCCCGTCGTAGAAGGTACAGAAGGCCATGATGCCGTTGACGGGCATGTCCTTGGTCTTGTCGGCGTGGGACGAGATCCTGGCCTTGGACTGCTTGCGCTCGGCCGTGGCAAGGGTGTTGTGGTAGATCTGGGCGAGAACGTGATTCAGCGGAGCGTGGTTCCGGAAGACGGCGGCGGCCTCGCGGTTCAGATCCTCGACGATGCCGGTGTCGGTCGGGCGAAAGCTCTCGGTGGGCCCCGAGAGGTTCGTGGAGCACCGCAGCAGTCGGAAGTGCAGCTCGTCACCGACCTGCGTGACGGGCGTCAGGTAGATGCCGCTGCGATGGGCCGTTCCGGGCTTCGTGGACTCCGTCAGGGCCTGGAACGCGTGCTCCGTGCTGATCCGCCCGAAGTGACCGGCGTCGGGTCCGAAGTAGCGGCGGTAGTACACACCGACGCCGTGTACGCGGATGGGAACCCGGCCGACGTCGACGACGGTCCACGGTGTGTCGACGTCCTCGCGGTAGCCGTGCGACAGCTCCCGCACAACGAACACCCGCGCGGCCGAGCGCAGTTGGCGGCTGCTGATCCCGGATATGTCGCCACACAGGTAGACGGTCCGCCGGGCGAGGTCCGGCGAACCGGAGGCGAGGTCCTCCGGTGTGAGGACGGACCCGAAGAAGTCCCTGAGCAGGTCATGCCCTTGCAAGGCCGAAGGCGCAACCAGGGTGCTGCCCGCATCCTCGATCCAGGCTTCTGTCGGCTCTGTTGTGTTCATCGGACGGCACCCGCCATTTCGCAGATTCGTGGTGGATTGCTTGACAGCTCGTGCAGACAGGGCGTCGCAGACAGGTGTGCTGCGCGCAGGGACCAGGGGCTCGCTCAAACGACCGGAGCAGTCGCCGGGGCTCGGACGGTGGCGGATCGGGTCGTGGCGGTGATGAGGGCTTCCCGGGGTATTCGCGCTCCGGCGGCCAGGGCACGGCCCACCGGATAGGCGTGCGCGCCTGGCGGGAGGTGGCCGGGGCGACCGCTGAGTACCACGTCGACGGAGCCGAGGCCGCCGACTGCTTCCCCGGTGCGGTTCAATCGTCGCAGTACTTGCTGCGCGACTGCCTCCGCGCTGTCGTAGAGGACGGTCCCGGTGGGCAGGCTCTGCAGAATCTGCGGAGCCACCAGGGGGTAGTGCGTGCACCCCAGCACCACGGCGTCGCAGTCGGAAGGGGTCCGCTCGGCCGCATCGGCGATCGCTTCCGCCGCGGTAGCCATGTCACCGTGGTCGATCGCTTCGGCCAGGCCAGGACAAGCGACCCGCGCAACCGGTATGCCGTTCGCGAAGTCCGCGATCAGACGAGCCTGGTAGTCACTTTCGGTGGTGCGCACGGTCGCCCACACGGCGAGGTTCCGACCGGCTGCCGCGGCCGGCTTCACGGCGGGAACGGTTCCGATCACGGGAATGCGAGGCTCGAACCTCTCGCGCAGGACGTCGATCGCGGTGACGGTGGCGGTGTTGCAGGGGACCACGATGGCTTCCGCGCCCCGCTCCGCGGCCAGGTGGGCCGCAGAGAGCAGACGGTCCGTGACGAAGGAGGCGGTCCTGGGCCCCCAGGGGGCGCCCTCGGGATCCAGAAACAGCAGCAGATCGAGTTCCGGGGCGAGGTGCCGAAGCCAGCCGGCGGTAGGGAGAAGGCCGAATCCTGAGTCGATCAATGCCACCGTCATGGGGCTCAACGTACCAGTCGGTTCTCGCCCGGGGGCTGTTCCGAGCAGGTGCCCGGTCCCCTTCGGAAGGCCGGGCAGGACCGTCACGGCAGCGTCAACTGCCCTCGTGTGTCGAGCTTGTGCGCATACGTGCACGGCAGTGTGGCCGTGGGACGCTGCCGTCGCGGTAGGTGACGGTGGTGCGGGGCGCCCGCGGCGAACCGGGCCCACGAGGTCGCCCCACGGTCGCAGGCAGGGCGGAAAACCAGGTGCGGCCGCAGGACCGGTCTGGCAGAGTCCGCGCGTGCAGAATGATGATCTTCTCCTGAGGCGCGCGGACAGTACCGACGCCGCAGCCATGGCCGACGTGTGGCTCCGCTCCTTCGCCGCAGCGCTGCCGACCGTGCGCCGAGCGCACGACGACGACGCGGTACGGGCGTGGTTCACCCATGTGGTCGTGCCGCACTGCGAAGCCTGGGTGGCGGTCTCCGCCGGGTCGGAGGTCGTCGGGATGCTGGTCCTCGACGGCGAGGAGTTGGAGCAGCTCTACCTCGACCCGCAGTGGCGCGGGCGCGGCCTGGGCGACCGCCTCGTGGAGTTGGCCAAGCAGGAGCGGCCGACCGGCCTCGCCCTGTGGACGTTCGAGGTCAACGGCCCGGCCCAGCGGTTCTACGAGCGCCACGGCTTCGTCGAGACGGAACGCACCGACGGGCAGCGCAACGAGGAGAACGAACCGGACATCCGCTACGTCTGGCAACCCCGGGGGTAGGTCTCCTGGCACGTCACGAAACGGGCCGGGGCCTCGACTCCCCCACCCATGTGGCGGCGGGAGGTCCCGGGCACGGGCAGCGGACACCAGGAACACACCGGGCCACCCGACCCGGGCGCGGCCGGCCCGCCGCCCCCGGGCAGGTCGGCTGGTCGGCGGGGTCGGCAGCCTGGCAGCGGCGGGTGACCGCGCGGACGTACGCTCCACAACCCCGCCTCCAACACCTGCCTGGAACTGCCCGGTTGGGAAAGCGCCAACGGCACCGGCCTGGGCATCTGGCAGTGCTACGGCAACCCCAACCAGCGCTGGACCCTGACCCCCAACACCGCCTGACCGCCCCCGCTCCACCACCCGGGCCCGCGACGCACACCGCGTCGCGGGCCCGCGGCCGCTTCCGGGACCGCGCCGGGCGCCACGTCCGCTGCGCGAGCGGGTTGCGGGTCGGGGTGGCGGCGGCTACCTCTCGCGGGTCAGGGGGTAGAAGTCACCGTCGATCACCAGTCGGGTGAGGTCGGGATCCACCGTGAGAAGGAGCCAGTAACTGGACGGCGCCGCCTGCAGGAACGCAACGGCCGACTCGGCGAGCCGCACCCTTCCGTTGCCCAGATGGGTGATCCCCGGCGGCTGCTCGAAGTCGGCGAGCCACTGCGCCCGGGCGGTTCCCATGACGGCGGTGTAGGTGATGACCGTGCCGGACGACTGTTCCCTGTCCCGCAGGATGTCGTCGTAGGCGACCATGGTCAGGATGCTCTCGATCGCGGTGTCGAGATCGTGGATGTCGGCGTACTCACGCAGTCCGATGCCGGCGTCCTGCAGTCGCCTCCGCACGGTCACGGTCCACCCCCGCCCGTAGGGAGACCTCGTCGCGCGGGCGACCTCGATGCCTCCCCGACCGCCGGAGTCGAGGCAGACCACCACGCACCGTCCGCCGTCCAGGGTCTGCAGGGACAGCCTCCGGCGCTCCATCGCCTCCAGCCAGCGCCTGTCGATGCCGTGTGCCATCGGTAACTCCCTCCCCCGGGGCCACGCCGCCGACGCGGCCCAGCCGTGTCGCCGACTGTCGGTGCCCGTCAACGAACTTGACGGTCACTCAGGTCATACCAGCGTATGCGCTCGGTCGACGGCGGGGCAGTGGCTTGCGCATCTCGGACGCGCACACCGGTCGTACGGATCGCCCGGACACCCCGCCCGTACACCCCGCCCGAGCCCCGCGCCGACACCCGCGATCCCGTCGCAGCCGGGTCGGCGGGTGCGCGATGCGTCCGGCGAGTTCGACTTCGCCGTCGCGCCCCTTGCGCCGGCCGGCGCCCCGGGGCCGGTCGCCGCCACAGCGCCATCAGGCCCTCCACGTCATAGAACCGGATCGCCTCCTTCGTGCAGGGAGCACCGCTGCGGGACCCGGGGCCGGGCAGGCTTCTGGTGATCCGTCAAAGCGTCAGCGCCACCGCGTGTTGGCCGTGTCCGGGCCGGTGGGCTCTGCCATGCTGCTCCGGGAGACGGCCCGTGCGTGCGGTCGGGCCGGGAGAGGACGGCGATGTCCGAGGAACCGACCCGGCCCTGGCGGCGGGCGACCGCGTGGATGCGCCCCGCCCGGGTGGCGCAGGCGGGTCTCGAAGCGGGCCCCGAGGGCCCTGGGCCCGCCGCCGAGGCGGACGACGAACCCTGCGGCGCCGGGATCGGCGAGCTTCCGGCCGGTCTCTACCGCATGGTCTCCGGCGTGGACCGGGAGGCGGTGCCCGTTCCCGAGGAGCAGGCGGCCCGCCTCGGCGACCCGATGGCCACGCTGTTCCTGCGCCAGGGCCGGTTCCCGGTGACCGTGACGGAGCTGCTGGACGGACTGCCGCCCGGCCTGCCCGCGCCGCAGGTGTACCTGGTGGGCGAGGCCGGGCGGATCGACCCGGCCGAGGCGCCGGAGCTGCCGCGCGACCTGCGGTTCGCGATCGCCTGCAAGACCCGCGGCTCCGCCGTGGACCTGCTGGTCTCCACCGGGGCCGGCGGCGACCCGGCGCAGACCTTCCTCCAGGTCGCGGCCTGGGACCAGGCCGCCGGGCTGTTCAACTACTACCTGCGGATCGGCCCCGCCTGGATCTGGGCCGGCGACTCCTGGTCCGCACTGGAGGAGCCCTCGCGCGGCAAGGGCTGCTTCGACAGCCACGTCAACGGCAGCGTGGTGATGAAGGAGCTCAAGGCCCCCTGGGCCAACTGGCGGTCGATGGCCGCGGACATCCTGCTCGCCCCGGACGACCCGCTGCGCCGGGATCCGCTGTACCGGTCGTCGATCGGCGCCGAGACGCTGGAGCTGACGGTCCGGGCGCTGGTCAGCCGCTGGACGGCGGCCCGGGTGCGGAAGGTGTCGGAGGGCGGCACCGTGGACCACCCGGACCGCCTGCTGCGCCACCTGTTCACCAGCACCACGGTCAACCTCGCCTCCTCCGCCGTGGAGAGCGCCCAGGTCCGCCCGGGAGGCCCGCCGCTGACCCTGCCGGTCAGCTTCTGGCTGAACGCGGACGTGCTGCTGGACGTCCTCGGGCTGCCGCTCACCGTGCCGCTGCCGCAGGCACCGCCGGAGCTGTACCGGCGCGCGCTGGCAGAGTTCGGCTTCCGGCTGGCCGAGCGGTCCAGCGGCTTCTCCCGGCCGGGCGACACCTTCTTCGCCTTCCCCTACCCCGAACCGGCCCTGGAGGACAACGACGTCGTCCGCCACCTGCTGGCCCGCGGACTGGTCTCCGAACGGTTCGCCTCCTGCGCGCTGATGCTGGACTTCCCCAACCCGGTGTTCAGCGCCGACCGGGCCCGGCTGATGGCGTACGTGCCGGCCGGCCCGGTCCCGTCCGGCGAGCTGGGCGAGCGCACGGCCGCGGCGGTCGTCGCAGCGGCGGCCGGGCTGCCGACCGACAGCCCGGAGGCCCGGTTCGCCGCCGACTGGGCGCTGCCGGAGGACGAGCGGACGGCCCGGTTCGGCGCACGGCTGGACGCCTACCTGCAGAGGGTGACCGAACTGATCGCCACCGAGCAGGGCTTCTTCGACTACGTCCGCCTCGCCGAGTCCCGCCGCCGGAGCTTCCGCGCGCTGCGGCTCAACGAGTTCGAACTGACCCTGCCGGTCACCGACATCCCCGCCACCGACCCGCCGCGCCTGATGCGCGAGGACGGCACCGTCGTCGCCCAGGCGCAGCCGTAACCCCCTCGAAGCAACAGTACGAGCCGAAGGAGCACCCCGCCGTGACCAAGCTCAACTCCTACTCGCCGCCCGGCAACCTCACCGACCTCAGCGACGACGGCCGCAACGCCTGGCACATCTTCATCTCCGACAGCGTCGACGAGGCCGCCAAGGGGCCCGACCCGGCCCAGGTGCGCAACGACAGCCCGCGCCCGCAGTTCTTCAACCTGACCGCCGTGGACACCGCCGCGGACGCCACCACGGCGACGGTCACCTGGACGGCCTTCCCGCGGCAGGTCAAGATCATGTCCGCCGGGGACGTCCAGCGCTGGACCAGAGCCGATGCCAGCCGCTTCGTCCAGGACGAGTACTGCGAGTGGAGCATCACCCGCGACGACCAGGGCAAGATCACCCGGGTCGACTTCACCTGCGAGGGGCCCGAGTACTGGGACGTCCTGGCGCAGACCTCGCCGGACACCGTGGTGCAGCTCTACCGCAAGTTCATCAGCCCCGACGTCCGCCCGGAGCACCTGTTCAGCAACGGGCGCTACGAGCGGCGGAACATCTGGAACAACTCCACCACGCTCGGCGCGATGCACCTGATCCAGCCCGCCAACACCCTGGGCGCGGAGATCGAGCTGGCCGCCGCCGCCTCCATCCAGCGCGTCATCGACGGCCGGCCGCTGACCAGCGAACAGGAACTGATCGCCTGCGGCCAGTACGGGGCACCGGAACGCAACAGCGACCCGCACATCGGCGGCGCGGTCAACGAGGTGGCGCGCGCCAAGGCCTCGCTCTCCCTCGCCGACCCGGTCGGCCTCTACTTCGACGGCCTCGCCACCGACGGCTGGGAGACCCCGGACGGCTCCGACCCGCACAGCTACTGGCGCTACGAGCGCGGCGACGCCGACCACCCGGTCCGGGCCGTGTACGAGGTCCCCGAGGGGACCGGCTTCGCCGTCGGGGACATCACCATCAACGGGCGGCCGATCCGCTTCGGGGCGCAGATCGCCGACTTCATCACCATCAAGCTCACGGCCGTGGCCTGGGGCTTCGGGCAGAACGACGCCGCACCGCAGACCGCCTGCCGCCAGGACCTGCCCCAGCCGGTGGCGGGCCCCGAGCGGGCGTTCGCCGCCGCGGCGTTCTCCCCGCACGGCTACCTGGGCGCGGACCTTCAGCAGGCCTCCGTCACCACCCGCAGGTCCTGACGACCCCGCCGAACCAGCGGGCTTGAACAAGCGCCGTCGGTCGTCCGCACGGGGCTGAGGTGCATTGCGCGGTCAGCCGCCTGCACCGGCCCGGCGGGACCGCGGCACCGGCCCGGTCGGGGGACCTCCCCCGACCGGGCCGGTCCGTCGCGGCCACCACCCGCACGACCGGTGTTCCCTCCCGCCCACCGTGCTTCGGGCGGGGCCTATGGACATGATCGGCAGTGGGACCCGACGATGGGGCCCATGCTGAGCACCCTCCTCCCCTTCCTCGGCGCCTGCACGCTGATCGCGGCCTCGCCCGGACCGAGCACGATGCTGATCATCCGGCAGTCCCTGCGCAGCCGGCGTGCCGGCTTCCTCACCGTGCTGGGCAACGAGACCGGCGTCTTCGTCTGGGGTGTCCTGGCCGCCTTCGGGCTCACCGCGCTGCTCGCGGCCTCCCAACTGGCGTACGACATCATGCGGATCGCCGGCGCCGTGACGCTGGTCGCCTTCGGCATCAAGACGCTGCTGGACACCCGCGGCGGGCACGGACAGGAGGACGGCCAGGACGCACAGCCGGTGCGCTCGGGCTGGGCTTCGTACCGCTCGGGCCTGCTGCTGAACCTCGCCAACCCCAAGGCCGCGGTGTTCGCGATGTCGTTCCTGCCGCAGTTCGTCCCCGCAGGTGCCCCTCATCTGCCCACCATGATCGGCCTCGCGGCCGTCTGGGCCGTCTTCGAGGTCGGCTACTACGGACTGTACGTCTGGTTCGTCGGCCGCATGAAGAAGATCATCTCCCGGGCCGAGGTACGCCGGCGCCTCGAACGGGTCTCCGGCAGTGTGCTGGTCCTCCTCGGCATTCGGATGGCCATCGACAGCTGAGGCCGAGAACGGCCGACGCCGAATCCAGACCCGAGCCGGACACCGTCGCACGACCCGCCCAACCCGTTCGCACCGCACCCGAAAACAGCCCGCCCCGGCGCAGCGGCGGTGTGGCACAATCCTCGACGTGATCGCATCCTCTGCACGGAAGGGCGGCCTCCGCCCCTGCCGGTGAGGTGGCTGGACGCGGCCGTGGCCGACGGGAGCGCCACGACGCCCGGCCATCCCTCCCGCACCGCAATCCTCGACGCCGTCCACGCCGACCGCTCCGGCCCCGTGGCCGTTCGGCTTCTCCGACTGGCCCACGCCGACGAGCCGTTGGTCCGGCGCGAGGCCATGGATCTGCTCGACAGCGCGAATCCCTTCCACCGGCCGTGGCCCGAGGCCGTCGACGCCGCATGCGCCCGGCTCGGAGACCCCGACGGCGAAGTACGGCGCAGAGCCGCGCAGCTCGTCGGGTACTGCAGGAGGCCCGACCTCGCCCTCGCGCTCCTCGAACGCCCCAGCGATCCCGTGGTGCGCACCGTCCTGGCCCAGTCGCTCGGCCCCGCCGCCGCACCGCTGCACGGCGACCCGCTCGCCTCGGTGCGCTTCCTGGCCAACCTGGCGGCCCTGCACACCGCCGCCCCCGCGCAGTACCCCGCTCTGGACGCGGCGCTGCTCGCCGACGCCCGCGAGGCCGCGCTCCACCTGCCGGACCTCGGACGCCGCTGGGGCCGGGTGCTGTGCGAGGTGGGGCGCGAGCGGCACCTGTACTCCCTCGCGGCCCGGCTGCTCGCCGACCCCGCCACCCGGGACGCGGGTGCCGGCCTGGCCCGCGAGGCGTGCCACCACCGGCGGGCGGCCCCGGTGGTCCTGCTGCCGCTGCTCGCCCGCCACTACCGCAGGCATCCCGGCCCCGCACTCGCGGACGCCCTCACGACCGCCCTGATCTCCCGGGCCGCGCGGCGCACGCACGCCGTGATCGTCGCCGGACTCCCGTTCGCGCCTCCCCCGCCTCCGCCCCGGCCCCCGTTCGGCGATCAGCCCGCGTACGACAGTGACACCGCCGCCGCGCTCCTCGCGGCCAAGCCGGTGGGCATCGCCCGCCTGCGCCACGCCACCGCGGTCTTCACCGCCCTGCTCGACGCGGGCCCGCTGACCTTCCGCCAGGCCGCCCAGCTGTACGGCCTCACCTTCGACCGCCCCAGCCGCTGCCAGGCCGAATGCGCCCCGCTGTGGCTGCGCCACGCCGGCCCGACGGTGCTGCCCCGGCTGCTCGCCCTCATGACACCGCACCTGGACGACTACACGATCGGGGAGTACTACCTGGCGGGCCTCGCCCGGATGGGGCACCACGCGCGGCCCGCGCTACCGGCGGTGACCGCGATGATCGACCGTCCCACCCGCATCCCCGTCAACGACTCCACGGCCGACGGCGAGACGAGGCTCGACGAATGCCTTCTCGCCGCCGCACTCCACGCCCGCCACGCGATCCTCTCCGCCGCACACACCGACTGCCCGAGGAACACGCTCCCACTGCACCCCTGCCCGACCGCTGACGCTGTGACCCGTCCCAGTGAACTTTCGGCCGTTCTCGGGAAGTTCGGCCACGCCGCTCCTAGGCTCGGCCCCGGATTTCGTACCCCAGTGAACGGGAGACCCACATGGCCGAGCAGCAGGCCGACCTGATCCTCCACGGCGGCTCGATCGTCACCCTCGACGAGGGCGGCGGCGACGCGCCGGAGGCGGTGGCCGTCAAGGACGGCGTGATCGTGTTCGTCGGCGGCCGGCAGGAGGCACTGGAGCGCTGGAACGGCCCGCAGACCGCCGTGCGGGATCTCGGAGGACACGCCCTGCTGCCCGGGTTCATCGACGCGCACGGGCATCTCGGCGGCATCGGACTGCAGGCCGTCATCGCCAACCTGCTGGCCGCTCCCGACGGCGACGTCACCGACCTCGGCTCGCTGAAGGACAAGCTGCGTGCCTGGGCCGCGAGCCCGGTGGGGGCGGACTCCGAGTGGATCGTCGGGTTCGGGTACGACGACGCGATGCTCGCCGAGGGCCGCCACCCCACCCGGGACGACCTCGACGAGGTGTCGACGGACCGCCCGGTGCTGGCCATCCACCAGTCGTTCCACCTCGGCGCGGTGAACAGCCTCGGCCTGAAGCGGCTCCGCTACACAGCCGCCACGCCCGACCCCGAGGGCGGGGTGATCCGGCGACGCGAGCTCGCCGTCCCGCCCTCGTACGGCGAGCCCGACGGCGTGCTGGAGGAGAAGGCGTTCAACCCGGCCTCGGACCTGGCGCTCGCCGGGCTGCCGGAACGCGAACTGCGCGCGCTGTTCGTCACGGGCGCGGCCGCGGCGGCGGCCTTCGGCTTCACCACCGTCCAGGAGGGCGGCACCACCCTCGCGAACCTCAAGGCGCTGCGCGACACGGCCGCCGCCGTGCCGCTGCCGGTCGACGTGGTCGCGTACGTGAAGGCCGACGAGGCGACCTCCTCCGCGCTGGACGACCCGATCGGGGCGAGCGACGCGTACGTCAACGGCGTCCGCGCGGCCGGGGTGAAGCTGGTCCTGGACGGCTCGCCGCAGGGACGCACGGCATGGCTCACCAAGCCGTACCTGGAGCCGCCGGCCGGGCAGCCGCAGGACTACTGCGGGTATCCGGCGGTGCCGGACGACGCGGTCGTGGCCAAGCAGGTCGGCACGGCGGTCGAGCGGGGCTGGCAGGTGCTGGCGCACGTCAACGGCGACGCGGCGATCGACCAGTTCATCCGGGCGGTCGGTGCGGCCGGGCCGGGGCGGCGGCCGACCGTGGCCATCCACGCGCAGACCGCCCGCGAGGACCAGGTCGAGGCGTTCGCCCGGCTGGGGATCACGCCGTCCTTCTTCTCGATGCACACCTACTACTGGGGCGACTGGTACCGCGGGACCGTCCTCGGCGAGGAGCGGGCGGTGAACATCTCCCCCGCCCGGTGGGCGCTCGACCGGGGCCTGCGCTACACCTCGCACCACGACGCCCCGGTGGCGCTGCCGAACTCGATCGCCGTGCTGTCCAGCCAGGTGACCCGGCGCACCCGCGGTGGAGACGTCCTCGGACCCGACCAGCGGGTGTCCGCCCTGGATGCCGTCCGCGCGATCACCATCAACGCCGCCCACCAGTACGGCGAGGAGAGCCGCAAGGGCAGCATCGAGGTCGGCAAGCTCGCCGATCTGGTCGTCCTCAGCGCCGATCCGCTGGCGATCGACCCGGAGGAGATCCGCGGCATCACGGTGGTCGAGACCATCAAGGCCGGCACCACCGTCCACCCTCCGGCAGCCGCCGGCTCGGCCTCCGCGGCCCCCACGCCCGCACCCACCCCGCAGTGGGGCTGCTCCTGCTGAACCGGCGACACCCTGCCCCGCCCCCCACCACACAGTTCGCCGCGGGCCGGAGCCGCCGCGGCCGAAGGCGCAGCCGGGCGGCTTCCTGACCGACGGACCCGGACGCATCGCACGCATCGCAGCGGACGGCGACCGAGACCGGACGGGTGGTCTCAGTGGCCGGTGAAGCCGGTGAAGCCGGTGAAGCCGGTCGGTCGGCTCCCGATGGCGCCGGGCGGGCGGCGGCGGTGGCGACGGCCCGGGCCTCGTCGGCCCGGGCCGTGCCGTGTTTCAGGGCGTAGCCGCACACCGCGTCCCGGCCGGCGGGGCCCTCCAGACGCCGCAGTTCCCGGCGACAGGCGTCGGCCAGCGCGGGTGGGGCCGTCCGGCACCGTGATGCCGACGAACAGGTCGTCCATCCGCACGCCGTATGCGAAGGGCCGTTCGGCAGGCAGAATCTGACATAGCACAGGAAATCAACCAGCCATCAGATCTGTTGATTTCCAGTGCTTGAAGAGCAGAGCTCGATCTCGGGGGATCCCATGGCCCAGCCTCACCGCACCATCCACATCGACGACGAGGTGTTCGCCCTCCTTCAACGCCACAGCGAGCCGCTGGTCGAGGTCCACGGCCCCAGTGGTGCCATGCTCCCCGAGCTGCGCGGCCGGCTCGCCGGACCGTCCTGAACACACGCCGCGGATCGGACCGGACGGCGCCGCCGGAACACCGCCACCGCTGCTGCGACCGCGCGTCGGCCCGGCTCCGGCTGCCTCTCGGCGGCGGCGAGCTACTCGACCCGGCACACTCCGCCCGGCTCAGGGACCTGGGCATCCCCCGGGTGCTCACCCTGCACGGGCCGACCGAGGCCACCGACCGGCATCGAACGACAGGAGCAACCTGGTGACAACGAACGACGGACCGCCGACCACGACGGGGGCGAGGATCAGGGCGATCGCGGGCACCGCGCTGCCGCTGTACCTGTCCATGATCGCCGCCTCCGCCGGCGCCCTGGTCGACACCGCCGTCCTCGGCCACCACGGCACCGCCTCCCTCGCCGGCCTCGGAGTGACCCTGGCCGTCTTCGGCCCGGCCACCGCCGCGATCGCCGGCGCCCAGCGCGGGGTGATGCCCTTCGTGACGGAGCGCCAGGACGACCCCCGGCAACTGCTGTCCGTGCTGCGCAACGGCATGTGGCTGGCGGTGGCCACCGGCGGCCTCGGGGCGCTCGCCGTCGCCGCCGTCCCGCTGATCGCCCGGCTCGGCGGGGTGCCCGCGGAGACCGTCGACGGGCTCGGCGTGTTCCCGCTGCTGCTGGCCCTCGACACGCTGGCGGTCGCCCTGTCCACCACCGCGACCTCGGCACTGATCGGCCTCGGCCGCAGCCGGCTGGTGATGCGCTCCGGCCTCGCCGGCACCGGCACCGCGGTGGTGCTGTCACTGCTGCTGGTCGGCGGCCCCGGCCCACTGCCGGCCCTGGGCCTCACCGGCGCCGGCATCGCCATGCTCGCCTCCGGTCTGATCAGCGCCGTGGTCGCGCAGGTGGCGCTGCACCGGGTGCCGCAGCTCGCGGGACAGCCGCTGACGCTGGGACGGCCGCAGCCCGCCGAGGTGCTGGCGCTGGCCCGGATCGGGATACCGCTGGCCACGACCGTGCTGATCAAGTTCGCCGTACTCGGGGTCCTGGCCTTCTCCGCCGCCCGGATCGGCACCGAGGACGCGGCCGTGCACAGCGTCGCGGTGGCGCTGGTGAACCTGGTGTTCACGGCGGCCGTCGCGGTCGGCCAGGCGGTCGTGCCCGTGGTGGCCGAACGCCTCAAGGCGGAGGACCTGCCGGGCGTGCGGGCCGGAGTGGGCGCGGGCCTGGCCGTGGCGGCCGGGGCGGTCCTGCTCCTGGGCGCCGTTCTGGCGATGGCGCGCGGCCCGGTGCTGGACGTGTTCAGCACCGACCCGCAGGTCCGCGCGGGACTGGTGGACCTGCTCCCGCTGCTGCTGGCCGCGGTCGCGGCGGACGCGCTGCAGGCACTGTTCGGTTTCGGCCTGATCGGGCTGCGGCGGACGCTGCCCAGCATGCTCTGCTTCGCCGCCGGCTACGGCGTGCTCGCCCTCGCCGCCGCGCCGGCCGCCGCGTACGGCGGGCTCACCGCGCTGTGGGGCACCCTCGTGGCGGTCAACCTGGCCCTGGTTGCGGCACAGGGCTGGTGCTTCCGCCGGTACAGCGCGATCGCGGTGTCGGCGGCGCCGGCGGTGACCGCCTGACCCCGGACGCCCCGCGCGGCGCCTACTGCCCCCGCTCCATCAGCCTCGGCAGCGCTGCTTGATCTTGATCGGGCCCGACCGGGGGTGACCGATCACGACGATCGTCGGGGCGCCGGGCTCCGCCACCTCACTGGCCTTGTTGATGATGTGGCCGGTGTTGGTACTCGACCTGTCGATCCGTACCCCCCAGCCGCGCGGAACGATCAGCCGGATGTGGCCCAGGCCGGTCACTGCTTCGACGGTGACCTCCCGGTGGACGCACACGGCCTTGGTGAAGTCGATCGTGATGAGCGGCATCCGGCACTCGGCGACGATGCGCCGAGGAACGGTCCACCGGCCGCGCTGGGCGATGTTGTTCCTCCGGGTCCTGAGCACGAGGACATCGTCCTCGGGGCCCGCCCCGACCTCCCGTCCGCCCAGATCCGTTACCAGGACGTCGAGTTCGCGGAAGGTCCGTGCGGCGTAGGCGCGATCGAGCCGCTCTTCCAACTCCCCCAGGTCGATGCGGCCTTCACCGGCGGCGACCCGCAACTGCTCGGCCACCGCCTCCCGGTCGGCGTCCCCGGCGCGGACTTCCACCCCGGCCTCGGGCGCCGTACGTGCGGCTGGCAGTTCCTCGTTGACCATACGGCCTACTCTAGGTCCCAGGCGGACCGGACCGGCAGGCCGAGTGCCAACTCCCGCTCCCGCGCGGGCTTTGCGGCGTTGCGGCCTCTGGGCGGGAACCGCCGCCGCCCTCACCGTTCAACCGAGGTCCGCGGCCATGCCGGCGAGCGCAGCGAGCGCGCGCCCCGCGATCTCGTCGGGCGCGCCGACAGCGTCGACGGTGACGAGAAGGCCTTGCTCGGCGTAGTACCGGACGCTCGGCTCCACCATCGCTTCGTATCTGCTGAAGCGGCCACGAACGCCGGCTTCCTTGTCGTCCTCGCGCTGGAAGAGGTCACCGCCGCAGAGGTTGCAGAGGCCGTCGGCGACGGAGGTGTCGACTGCCGGCTCGAAGCGGTGGCTCGGATCGCTGCGGCAGAGGCGACCGGCCGTCCAATGGCGGACGCAGCGCTCCACCTCCTCCGGCAGGCGCAGATGCACCACACCGTGGAGGGGCGTGCCGAGATCCTGGAGCAGCCAGTCCAGAGCCTGGGCCTGGGGGGCGCTGAGCGGGTGCCGCTTGAGGACGAAGGCGCGGCTCTTCGTTCGGCGCAGGTGGTCGTGGACGATCGCAGTCACGATCTCGCCCGGGAACGGACTGCCCGACGCTATGACTGCGGCACATCGGACACCGAGTTCGGTGCCTTGACGGAGGTGAGCGCGTATGAGGTCGCCGAAGTCGATGCACGGAGCTGCCAAGGCACGAGCCAGCGGTGCGGACGGGGCTTCGTGGAGCCATGCCGGCGGTTCGAGAATGACAACACGCATCGCTCACCTGTCTGAATCGCTCGGCCCGGTTCCAGGACCAGTCTGCAGCCTGGATACAACGACTTGGGCACCGCCTTGAACCAGGGTGACGGGCCTGCCTGCCCGAATGAGTCGGTAGTTCGAGTCACGATCCGCAGGAACCGATCCTGGCATGCTGCAGGTCTCAGCCGTCGCCAGGCGCCGACCTTGCCGGTACCGGGTTGCGCCGGACGGGCCGCGTCCCCCTGTCGGAGTCAGCGGCGCAGATCCAGGCGCTGTTGCCCGCCCGGTGTCGACGGCACTCGCCGGTCGGGGCGGGTCACCACGACATGGCCGACCTCGTACGCAACCCGGTCGCCCGCGGCGACGAACACCGCTCCGAGACCCGCCGCAGCCGGCGGCTGACCGACGCCCACCGGGCTCCCGGCGCGTGCGCGGTGCGTTCAGGTGCGCGGCGGCGCGACCTCGATCACCGTGGCCGTGCCGACGGCGGGTCCGGTTTCGTGCATGGTGATCACGTCGCCGCGCTTCAGATGCCTCCACTGCTCGGGGCGCAGGGGTGCCAGCCGGACATCGGCGGTCTCGCCCGGGCCGAGCGTTTCGGCGTACTCCACCCACAGCCTTGCGATGCTCAGCTCTCGTTCTCCGTCGGCGGTGCGAGTGCCGATGTCCCACATCGGCCTGAGCCGGCCGTCCCCGGAGAAGGCGGCTCGACGTCCGCCCACCTCCGTGTCCAGCAGGCTCAGCGTTGCCCGAACGGTGCCGTGCCGGACTTCCCAGGCCCGCCACTGACACCCGCGGTGGCTGCGGTCCAGCATCATCTGTCGGGCGGCTTCGGCGAGAAGCTCCCAGAACTCCACGGACACCGGGTGAACGTCCCCGATCTCTTCGAGAACGCCGAGCACCGCCTCCCACTCCTGGCGTCCGATGTCCTCGCGCACATCCCCGGCCGTCCGGCCGTTCTCCGCCACGGCGTCCGCGGGCAGCAGATCGACGGCCTGCCGAAGGAGTGTGAACGCGTCATCCATGCGCAGCATTCTCCTCTTCCCCCGTGCGCCATACTGCCGGGGTGCTGTTGACCTGGATCGCCGAGGTGGCGGACGAGCCGCTCGTACTGGAACCGACCGACCGGCGGGTGGAGTGGGAGACCAACACCTGGTGGCTGAGCGCGAAGGAGGAGGACAGGCAGGCGTTGACCGTGCCCGAGGTCGCCGCGTTCGAGCGGACCGCCGAGGGCATCCGCCGCCGTATCCGCGGGACGGACTTCGCAGGTGTGGCGACCTTCTATGTCTGGCATGACGAGCAGGCCGGCCAGCTCCGCTGCTCGGAGCGGGCTCACGGGCGTTCGGTGACGAGCGGGGTGTGACGGCCTGACCCGGCCGGGCGGTGTCCGGGCCGGAGCAGCTGGTCGTTGCGCCGGCCCCACCGTCGCCGGTCGACGCGTTGGAGGTCAGTGGCCGAGGGCGTCGGCGAGCTGCTTCTTGTTCATCGACGAGCGGCCGTGGATGTTGCGCTGCTTCGCCTCGTTGTACAGCTGGTCGTAGGTGGGGCCCTGGGATCCCGAGTGGGAGCGCTGCCCGCCGCGTTTGCCGGAGGACATGTCGTGGGTGGAGGAGCGACTGGCGGTCTTGGACTCGCCGTGCCGGGCGCGTTCCTTGTTCACCGTGCGGGCGGCGATCTCCTTCGCCCGTTCCGTGCTCTCCCCGCGGTCGAGGGCGCTCTCCTTGATGTGATCGTACTGGCGTTCCCGCTTCTTGTTCGAACCGGCAGGCATCGCTCCTCCTCTGGTCTCCGATCGGCCGGGCGTCTACCCGGCGCGCTCCTTTCCACGCCTCGGGTGCGTCCGGTCGGACAACGAGGGCCGGGCCGTCGGCGGAAAACGCGTTGCCGGGTCCGCATCGTTCGCCTAGCGTGCCGATCATGCTGCCGCCCGTGGTGACCGACGAGGAATGGGACGCGATCGTCCCGGACGAGACCGTGATGAGGCCGGGTGCCGAGGACCTCCTCGCGCGACTGGGGCTCGGCGGTGCACCGTTGGAGCGGTTCGCCGGCGGCTCGCAGCCCGTGTACGCGGTGGGCGGGGAGCACGTGCTCAAGCTGTTCCCGGCGGCCTCCGCCGAGGACGGCATCGCCGAGGCCGCCGTGCTGGCGCATGTCCAGGGCCGCCTGCCCGTCCCCACGCCGGAGGTCCGGGAGTCCGGGCCGTACGTGAACGGCTGGCGGTACGTGCTGATGTCCAGGCTACGCGGGGACGAGTTGGCCGGCGTCTGGACGGAGCTCGCGCAGGCCGACCGGGAGCGGCTGGTCACCGAGGCCGGCGAGACCCTGGCGGCGCTGCACGCGCTGGACCCGGCCCCGGTCGCGGACGTGCTCGGTCCCGGCGACTGGAGTGCCTTCCTGGAGCGGCAGCGCGCCGGCGCGGTCGAACGGCAGCGGCAGCGCGACCTGCCGGACGAATGGCTGGAGCAGATCCCGGACTTCCTCGACTCCGTCGCCCTGCCCTCGACCCGGCACCGGGTGCTGCTGCACACCGAGTTCATGAACCAGCACCTGCTGGTCGCCCCGGACCGCTCCCGGCTCACCGGCCTCTTCGACTTCGAGCCGGCGATGATCGGCGACCCGGCGTACGACTTCGTCGGAGTCGGCCTGTTCGTCACCCGGGGCGATGCGGAGCTGCTGACCCGCCTGCTGAAGGCCTACGGGCGGAGCTTCGAGCCGCGCGAACTCCTCGCCCACACCCTGCTGCACGTGTACAGCAACCTGCCGTGGTACCTGCGCGAGCTGCCCGCCCCGCCCGAGCGCACCCTCGACGCACTCGCCGAGACCTGGTTCGGGCAGGGCGGCTGACGCGCCCGCCGGGTGCCCGTCGCGGAGCCGAGTCCGGACCCGCAGCGGGGCGGGCGGCTCCGGGAACGGCCCGCGGGCGCTTCGCAGGGGCGGGGGAGGCGGTCAGGACCGTGCGGCGGCCTGTTCCTGGAGCAGCCCGGCGATCCGGTTGAGGTCGTCGACGACGTCGAAGAAGGTGGTGATGTCGGGGGTGGAGGCGCCGTTCACGGCCAGGTAGAAGGTGTGCAGTCGGCCGTTGCCGGCGTCCAGGTAGCCGCCGAGGGTCTCGCCGCCGACGGCGAGCCGCTGGTTGACCGCGTCCAGGCCGATGACCGTACCGGGCTTGGCCCAGACCTTGCCCTTGCCCGGGCAGGTGGGGCATCCGTCGCAGGCACTGGCCAGTGAGCCGTCCACCCCCATGATCGGCAGTGCCTCCCGGAACCGGTCGGCCTCGGCGGTGCCCTGCCAGTAGTGCAGGATCTCGTTCTCGACGCCGGGCGTGACCCGGTCCACCGGGTTGCCGCCGCGCCCGTCGAGCAGTTGGACCTTGGTCGGATCGATGCCGGCCTGGCGCAGGAAGCCGTTGACGGGGGCGAAGCCGTCGGCGCACTGGTGGCTGCCGGTCGCGACGGCCATCAGACAGATCCCGAGGTTGGCTCCGAGGTTGTGGCTGACCTTCAGGATCAGCCGCGCGTACTCGGCGTAGACCGGGGAGACGTACGCGGCGACCCGCTGCGTGCCGTCGTAGGAGTTCGGCACCAGGCCCGCGGGGTTCGGTCCGGTCGGTGGGGCGGTGACGCTCACGCCCGCCCGGGCGAGTGCCTCGATCAGCGCGGTGCGGCCGAAGGCGTCCGGATCCTGGACCGGGGAGACGCGCAGCGCCGGCTGTGCGTCGGCCGCGATGGTGCCGGACAGGGTGATGCGGGTGCCGTCGGGGGACGCGGAGACGGTGATGTCGGTCGGGCCGCCGGCCGCGACGGTCCGGACGGTGGACTCCACCTGGTACGGGGCGACCTGCGGCCGCCAGTCCAGGCGGGCCGGCTGTCCGGGGCTGGTGGCGGTGGTCAGCAGGTCGATGAGGTTGTCGTTGATGATCAGCGGGGTGGGGCTCGGGTCGAGCTCGGGGAAGGAGGTGAAGAGCCGGGAGTCGATGGCGACGTCCCCGCGGACCTCGGTGATGCCCGAGTCGCGGACCTGGTGGGCGATCTCGTTCAGCCCGGCGAGCGGGTTCTCGGGGGTGAGGGTGGCGCCGGGGAGGTCGTTGGCGTAGGTGTGGTCGATCGGGGTGAACGCGACCGAGCCGTCCGGCTTGGTGCGTCCTCCCATGGTGAGGTCGCCCTGCGCGACCAGTACCAGCGAGCCGTCCAGCACCGGCCCGGAGCGGGCGCCGACCGCCTGCACGGGCGTGGTGAACCGGTGCTCGCCCCCCAGCGTGTGCCAGGTGCTGGAGACGCTGACCAGCTTGGCCGTCGAACCGGGGATGAAGAACTGGTCCGGGTACTGCGCGTGGATGACCTCGCCGGTCGTGTCGTCGATCTCCAGCAGCCCCCACTGCGCGTGCTCGTAGGCGGGCTTGGACATGATCGCCAGGATGTCCGGACTCAACCCGTCACCCTGTGCCCGCGCCTCCCCCGTCCCGCCGACGGTCATGAAGGCGGCCGCCATCGCGGTGACGACGGCGGCCGCCCTGCGCCGGCCCCGGGCAAACGCTCTCGAACTCATGGACCCACCATTTCCGGGCGCACACGGCCGCCCTGACGGCTACACAGCCCAGCACGCGTACCCGCGGCCCGCCCACCCGCCGAACACCACCGGGCCCCGTTCACCCGCACGCCCCGCAGGTCCACCCCGGCCGGCCCACCGGGACACCGGCCCGCCGAGCCGCGGGAGGGACGTGATCAGTGTCGGCTGCGCATGCATCGTCATGAACTCGACCGGCTGCCCGTCGCGCGCGGCCCGAAGGTCGGCCGGGTCGACGCCGGCCGCCGCGAGCGCAGCGGGGTCGAGCGCGCGGTGGCCCATCAGGTTCGCCAGCAGCGCGCCGAACTCCAGTACTCCTGTCGTTCCTGTCATTCCTGTCATTCCGTCAGCGTAGCGACCGACGTGGAGGCGGCAGCCGAACCCCGTGGCCGGGCTCCAGGGGTTCCGGCCCCCGGTTGCCTCGGGCGCGGGTCCGCCGTCCACTGCCCGGACGGGGTGGCACCCGGCACCGGCCTGCTGCCATGATCACCCGATGATTGATGACAAGCGCGTACACCCGTCCAAGGTGGCCGGTGACCGTGCGTCGCTGACCACGTTCCTCGACTACCAGCGCGCGACCCTCGCCATGAAGTGCCAGGGGCTCACCGGCGAACAGCTGAAGCAGCAGGCCGTACCGACCTCGGGCCTGACCCTGCTCGGCCTCGTCCGGCATGCGGCCGAGGTCGAGCAGGGCTGGTTCCGGTGGGTCCTGAACGGCGAGGACTGCCGGCCCCTCTGGCCCCGGACCAACGGTGAGCCCGCCGAGTTCCAGGTGGCCGACGCCGACGTGGACGAGGCGTTCGCGTTCTGGCACGCGGCGTGCGAGAACTCCCGCGCCGCCGCCGACGCCTTCGCGTCCCTCGACGACACGGTCGACTTCCGCGGCGAAGTCGTCTCGCTCCGCTACGTCCTCACCCACATGATCGAGGAGTACGCGCGCCACAACGGCCACGCCGACCTGCTCCGCGAGGCGATCGACGGCGAGGTCGGCGAGTAGGACGTCGGCCGGCCAGGCCCGGCGGGCCGCGCTCGCCCCGGGGTCGGGAGAAGGTTCCGCCAACGGCCGTCCCTGGGCGCGGGGATGTCCGACACTGGGGTGATGCATCAGCTTGAGCAGAACCGTCGACCTCCTCCGCGGAGTCGTCGGGCCGGAGCTCTTGGGGGCGTACCTCCACGGGTCCGCCGTGCTCGGAGGCCTCGCCCCGACCAGCGATCTGGACGTCCTGGCCGTCACGGGGCGCAGCCTCGACGAACACGAGCGGCGGGCGCTCGTCGCGGGCCTGTTGGAGATCTCCGGTCTCACGGCCACCGTCCGGCCGGTCGAACTCACCGTCGTCGTGCGGTCCGAGGTCCACCCCTGGCGCTTTCCGCCGATCGGGGACTTCCTCTACGGCGAGTGGCTGCGCGACGACCTCCGGGCGGGCGAGCCGCCGCGGCCCGGCCCGATGCCGGACCTCGCCGTAACCCTCACGGCGGTCCTGGCCGGTGACCACCCGCTCGTCGGACCGCCGCCCGGCGCACTCCTGGACCCGGTGCCGCACGCCGACCTCGTCCGGGCGAGCGCCGATGCGGTTCCGGAACTCCTGGCCGACCTGGAGGGTGACACCCGCAACGTCCTGCTGACCCTGGCCCGCGTCTGGACCACCCTCGCCACGGGCGGGATCACGACCAAGGACGCCGCCGCCGACTGGGCCCTGGCCCGGCTGCCCCCGGAACACCGCCCCGTCCTGGAGCACGCCCGGAACCTCTACCTCACCTGTCACTATCAGGACGAGGTCTGGAGCGAGGAGTTGAGGTGTCGGGTGCGCCCGCACGTGGACGCCGTGCTCTCCCGCATCGACCACCTGCGCCGGAAGGCCTGAACCGCTCCCGGGACCCACGCCTCCCACCGGCCGCGGGGCCGCGGCCTGGGCGGATCGGGCTTGGGCCGGTCGGGTCAGTCGGGCCCCGGGCCGGTGAGTGGGGAGTCGGCGACGACCCGGGTGGTGACCTCCTCGCAGTCGGGGATCACCCACGCGTGTTCCAGCGGTTCGCCCGGGTCCCGGCCGCTGACGAGTTGCAGGAAGTACGACTCGATGCCGATGTCGAGCACCAGATGGTGCCGATCCGGCAGGGCGTCCTCCTCCAGGACGTCGCCGACGCTGTAGTGGGGTGCGGCAGTGGTGCTCATCTCTCCATCGTCGCGCGCCCGGCCCGCCGCCGCCCGGTGCGGACGCTGTGCCCGCCCCGGGGCGGAGTGCGGCGGCAGCGGCCCTCGGCTCAGGACTCGGTGAGGAACGCGCGGACGGTCCGTACGAACGCCTCGGGCTCCTCGGCGATCACGACGTGGCCGGTGTCGAACTCGGCGTACCGGCTGCCGGCGAGAGCGGCGTGCAGCCGGCGGGTGCTGTCGACGGGGATGGTGGCGTCCTGGGCGCAGCCGATCACGAGGGCGGGGGCCTCGACCCGGGGAAGCAGGTCGGTGATGTCGAGGTGCAGGTTGAGGTCGATGTGCCGCAGGGTGCCGGGCAGCGGCTGCATGAAGGCGGCATTGGCCTCGACGGCCTCGTGGCCGATCCGGTTGAGGAAGCCGCGGCTGAAGGCGGTGATGGTGGCGTAGCGGGCGAACGCGGCCGGGTTGTCGGCGATGGAGTGCCAGACGGTCATCATGTTGCGCAGGTACTCGTCGTCCGCGTTGACCCAGCCGGCGGTGGCGACCAGGCGGCGTGCCAGGTCGGGGCGCCGGGCGGCAGCGGCGGTGGCGACGACGGCGCCGAGGGAGAAGCCGACCAGGTGGGCGCGGCCGACTCCGGCGTCCTCGATCACGGCGTTGACCTGGTCGGCGAGGGTCTCGATGGTGAGCCGGCCGCCGTCGTCCTCGGCGGCGGTGCTGCCGGAGAGGTCGGGGAGGATCACCGTCCACCGGTCGGTGAAGCCGTCGAGCAGGGCGTCCCACATGGCGGAGCCGGGGCCGGTGCCGTGGACGAGGACCAGGGCGGGGCCGCTGCCGAGGACGCGGTACGGGATGCGGGCGGTGCCGACGACTGCGGTGGGCATGGCGGTGGAGTCCTTTGTGCGGTGGGTGGCCGGCGGGTGCCGGTCGGGGCGGTGGCCCCTGACGTAAAAGTAAACTACACCGTGCAGGTTATGCATTCAACTGCACGGTGCAGTGTACTTTTGGCGCCTGCCGAAGGCCCGTGTCTGCCACTCCCCCGGCTGCCACTCCCCCGGCTTCCGAGCCGCCGCGAGCCCCGCAGCACGGCCCGCGGCGGCGGCGCCGCGTCAGCCGTACAGCCGCAGGAACGCCCGCACCCCGGCCGTGATGCCGTCCAACAACTCCTGCTCGGGGATCGGGATCGCCCCGAAGAAGGTGCGGTCCGCCGCACCGCTGAAGGTCAACAGGGTGAAGTGGGTCGCAGCCAGGGCGGTGTCGTCGAAGTGCAGCAGGCCCTGGTCGGCGAGCCGGTCGAAGTGACCCGCGATGTCGCGCTGGGAGGCGGCAGGGCCGGCATCCAGCCAGGCGTCGAGCACGTCGCGGGGAATGTTGCCGGCCTCGGCGCGGATGGTCCGGCCGAGCGCGTAGTGCTCGCCGGCGTCGATGACGGCCTTGGCCCGGTCGACGGCGAAGGCCGTGAGGTCGGCCTCCAGGTCGACGATCTTGTGCAGGTGGCGGTCGGCGAGCTGCGCGATCACCTCGGTCAGCTCACCGGCCGTCTCCAGAGCGACGGAGAGGAAGAGCTTCTCCTTGTCACCGAAGTGGTTGTAAACGGTGCGCTTCGACACCCCGGCCTCGGCGGCGATGGCATCGACGCTGGCCCGTGTGTAGCCCTCGCGGCCGAATACCGTACTGGCGGCCCGGGTGATGGCCCGGCGCTTCTCCGGCATCCGACGGGACCCGGGGGTGGTGGTCAGGGGTGTCACGCTGCTCCTCGGGGACGGGTCGACGCGGGTGCACTGCCCGGTGCAGTTTACGTCCGCCCCGGGGCCGCGGTGCGCGTGCGCGCCCGGTCACGTTCCTGATGGATGAGCGGCCGGGCGCGGCAGGCGCACCAGCGCCCCGACCCCGTCGCCGAGCGGGCGGCAGGCACACCCGCCCGGCGGTCAGATGGACGTGGCGAGTGCCACGTGGCGCCATCGGTCGAGTTCGCGCCGCACCAGGTCCAGCTTCGCCTCGACGCGCTCGACGGCGTCTGCGCCCAGTTGGAGGCGCAGCGGAGGATCGGCGGTCTCGGTGACGTCGACGATGGCTCTGGCGGCCTTCACCGGGTCGCCCGGCTGGTGGCCGTCGTAATCGAGCTGGCCCGCCAGGGTCCGGGCGATGAACACGAGCGGCTTGAGCTGCTGCGCCGTCATCAGGGCCACGTGGAGGCGCAGATGCGGGAGCTTCAGGGGGTTCTGGACGTGATGCGGCACAAGGTGCGGATCTACGAGGAGCATGTCGCCCGCGGCGAAGCCGACCGGCTCTGGAACCCGTCGCACCCGGAGCGCGGGCAGGATTCGGAACTCCCGGGCTCGGCCGACCAGGAGAGCACCTGACCGACCCGGTGGGCTCGACCCCACACCCGTCAAGGCCGGTGGGGCGGCAGGGCACACGCGTCACCGGTGCCGGAAGGGCCCGGGGGCCACGACCCACCTCCTGCGGTCGGCGTCCCGGTCCCGGGCTACGCTGCGATGTACCGGCCGACGCACCAGGGGGACACCGTGAGCCGACGACCGCTGCTGTTCCTGGACGTCGACGGTCCGCTGAACCCCTACGCGGCGCTGTCCGGCAGGTGTCCCGAGGACTACGTCACGGTCCACCTGCCGGACGAAGCGCGCCGGCCCTCCGCGGTCGGTAGCGCCCGGCCCTACCCCCGGTCCTATGTACGACCGGCGACGTTGTGGCTCAAGCCCCGCCATGGCGAGGCGCTGCTGGCCCTCGGGTTCGAGCTGTGCTGGGCCAGTGCCTGGATGGGCGACGCGAACCGGTGGATCGGCCCCGTCCTCGGCCTCCCGCCGCTGCCGTTCGTCGACTTCGGCGACGCCCTGATGCGCGAGCGTCCGGACGGAGTCCACTGGAAGTCCGCGCCGCTCGTCGCCCACGCCGGCGGCAGGCCCTTCGTCTGGGTGGACGACGAGCAGTCCGATGCGGACGGCATACACATCAGCACCACCCACCCCGGCCGGTCCGTGCTCCACCACGTCAACCCGCGCATCGGCCTTCAGGACGAGGACTTCACGGCTCTTGCCGGGTTCGTCGCCTCGCTCGACAGCTCCGCCCGCTCTGCTCGTACCGGGTGAGAACCGCGGATGCCGTGACGGCCGCGGGGCCGGACAGGCCGGTGGCTCGCATCCGGGTGTCCGTCGACGGGCCGACCGTGCGATCGGGGGGGGGGGCGGGCTCCCGTTCCCGCCCTGGCTAGGCGGTGCCGGGAAGCGGTGCCCCGTCGGGCCGGCCGTCCGTGGCGTCGGCCGTGTCGTGGTTCGGGCGGCGGGTGCGTTCCGCCCATGCGGCCACCGGCGGGCCCGCCGCTCCCAGTGCCGCGAAGAACACACCGAGCAGCAGCCAGCCGGCGTGTCCGAGTCCGAGGACCGCCGTCGTGAGGACCACCGGGGCCAGGGCCTGCCCGGCGTCGAAGCCGACGCCGAAGAAGCCCTGGTACTGCCCCTGGGCGTGGTCGGGTGCGAGTCCGAAGCCGAGCGCGAAGCCGCCCGAGGACTCCCAGACCTCGCCGAGGCTGTGCAGGACGACGGCGAGGACGGCGAGCCCCGGCGCGACCCAGGCCGGCACGTCCGCGGTCAGGGCCATCAGGGGGCAGCTGACCAGGAAGAGCAGCCCCGCGAGGCGGAACGCCCGGCCGCCCTGGCGCGGTGTCTCCACCCGGGAGCCGAACCTGCTCTGGAGCAGCACGCAGACTCCGCTGTTGACCGCGTAGACCGCCGCCACGGTCCAGCGGGGCGCGTCGGTGTGAGCGGAGAGCCAGATCGGCAGCAGCAGCGAGACGGTCTGGTACTGCAGGCCCATCGCGCCGTAGAGCGCGACGAAGGACACGTACGGCCGGTCGGACAGGACGGCCCAGCGGTGGTGCTCCGCGGGCCGGGGCAGGGGCCGGTAGTCGGGGACGCCGCCGAGGGCGATGAGGCCGGCGCAGGCGAAGCTGGCCGCGTTGGCGAGGATGAGGACCGTGTAGGCCGCGCGGGTGTCGACCGAGACGGCGACGGCGGCGCCGAGCGTGCCCAGGACCACACCGAGGTTGACGAAGGTGCGGAGTTTCGCCCGGAAGGCGGCCGGGCGTTCACCGCCGGCCCGGGCGATGAGCGCACCGCCGGCGGCGTTACCCGCCGTTGCTCCCAGCCGGTCCAGGGTGGCGATGAGCGTGAACGTGACCCAGTCGTGGATGAGGACGAAGGCGGCCATCGTGGCGGCCTGCATCGCGAGGGCCACCAGCCAGACCGTGCGCGGCCCGTACCGGTCGGCCAGGTTCCCGGCCGGAATTCCGGCGAGCAGCCCGACCAGCCCGGCGATCGTGAGGCCGACGCCCACCTGCGCCGCGGGCAGGTGCACCACCAGGGTGAAGTAGAGGACCGCGGCGGTGTTGAACAGCCCGTTGCCCACCCGGCTGACGAAGCTGGCGACGATGAGCGCGCGCTGAGGGCCCTTCGGCGCCGTCATGGTGGATATCCGAAGGCCGTCACTCGCCCCGATCATGCCAAGCAGGCTAGCAGCGGCCCCGCGGGCACCCGTCACACGCCCGGCGCCGGCCCTTCCACCCGTCAGCTCGCCGTCCGGCACGAGGCAGAGTCGGACGTGGCCAGTGCCGCCGGAAGCCCGCGGTCCTGCCGGCGTCGGAAGGGGGCGCCCCCTGTGTCTGCTGGACGTGGAGATGCGGTCCCGGGGTTTCTGGGGTACCCAGAAACCATGACCCTGGAGCATCCGTCCGAGCGGGGCAGCAAGGGGCGGGGCCCGTTCGAGAGCCTCGCGGAGCGGGCCTCGAACCTCACCAGCTCGCCGCTCTTCTTCACGTTCTGTCTGCTCCTCGTCGGCGCATTCATCGCCGTGCACGCGGCGGGCCTGCCGGTGAGCTGGCAGCTCCTGGCCGGGGATGCCATGGTGTCGGTGACCCTGTTGCTTCTGGCCCTACTCAAGAACGCCGAACGGCGGGCCGATCGCGCCATCCAGCGCAAACTCGACGCCATTGCGCGGGCGCTGCTGGACGAGCACATCCGTGCCACGGGCGAGGGATCCGAGTCTCTGGAGAAGGTCATCGGGATGGAGGAGGGCTCCTGAGGGCGAGCCGAGTGCCCCGTGGGTCCGGAATGCCGTTGCCGGGGGCCGATCCGCCCCCGTCCTGCTGGAGCGGGAGCAAGGTCGACGGCGGCCAGGGGCCGGGCAGGTGGCGATGGACCGGCCCAGGTCGGCCGAAGGCTCCGCTGCCTGCGCGACGGGGCCCGGGGCACCGACGTCCGCACGGGTGCGGGAGAGCAGACGGGTCGACTTCTTGGCGAGGGGCACCTGCGGGCGTACCGTAGAAGCAGGCCCGAACGAACGCCTGCGCCCTCCCGGGGCGCGGGAGTCCGCGGGCCCGATGTGCTGCCCCAGACCCCGGCCGCGTCGCACCGACGGCGAAGGAGCCGGGATGGCCACCACAGCCCACCGCCCCCCATCACTCTCCGGTGGCGGCATCCGCACGTCCGGGGGCAGCACCGTCCAGGAGCCCTATGACGGGGTCTCGCCGTTCCCGCGTGACGAATCCGCTGGTCGGCATTGCGTTCCCCGGTGGCAACTGGCCGTCACCGCGGTCGTGGTGGCATTTCCCTTCCTCGCTCTCGCGGCCGCGCTCGGGTTGCTGTGGGGCAGCCTCGTCGGCCCCACCGATGCGATCCTCGCCATCGTGCTGTACTGCGTCACGGGGCTGGGCGTGACGGTGGGCTTCCACCGCGGCCTCACCCACGGCAGCTTCACCCCGAACCGGCCGGTGAAGATCGCCATGGCCGTCGCCGGGTCGATGAGCTTCCAGGGCCCCGTGATCGGCTGGGTCGCCACCCATCGCCGCCACCACGCCTTCACCGACCGCCCCGGAGACCCGCATTCCCCCTTCCGCTTCGGCACCAGCCTCACCGCGGAACTCCGGGGTCTCGTCCACGCCCACGTCGGCTGGCTGTTCACCTCCGACATCACCCCACCCGCCCGCTACGCACCCGACCTGCTCGCCGACCCGGACCTGCGGGCCGTGTCCCGGGCCTTCCCCTGGCTGTGCGCCCTCTCCCTCGCGCTGCCCCTCGGGCTCGGCTGGGCCATCAGCGGGAGCTGGCACGGCGCCCTCACCGCCCTCGTGTGGGCCGGGCTCGTCCGGGTCGCCCTGCTGCAGCACGTGACGTGGAGCGTCAACTCGCTGTGCCACATGATCGGCCGGCGTCCCTTCCGCACCCGCCGCCACGACCGGGCGACCAACCTGTGGCCCCTCGCCCTGCTCTCCTTCGGAGAGAGCTGGCACAACTTCCACCACGCCGATCCCACCTGCGCCCGCCACGGCGTCGACCGCGGGCAGATCGACCCCACGGCCGCCGTCATCCGCCTGTTCGAACGATTCGGGTGGGTACGCAACGTCCGCTGGCCCGTTCCCGGCCGCCTCGACACCCGTCGGCAGTCCTGATCACCTGGAGCCACACCATGCCCACCCCCGCTCCGGCCCTGATCGTCACCGCCCTGCCTTCCGTACCCGCCCTGCTCGTCACCGTCCTGCCTTCCGTACCCGCCCGGCACGCCACCATCCACGTGGCCGGGGAGATGGACCTCGACTCCGTGGCACCACTGCGCCAGGCGCTCCGGCACTGCCTGCAGACGGGCATCCGCACCATCGACATCGACGCCAGGGGCGTCACCTTCTGCGACGTCTCCGGCCTCAACCTGCTACTGGCCGCAGCAAACCGGACGGCCTCGGCCGGGGGCGCGCTGACGGTTCGGTGCCCTTCCCCGTCGGTGGCCCGCCTCCTGGAGCTCACCGCCACCACCGCCTACCTGATCCCGGCGCCGGGCCCGCCCCCCGGCGCGGCCGGCCGGGCGCTGAGCTCCGCGGCCGGATACACGTCATGAATCGCCATGATCAGCGACCTGACGGCCCGAATCCTGCCCCGGCTCCGGAGACGAGCGGGCGGCCTGGAGCTCGACGCACTCCGCGAGGCGGGGCGGCGCGCGCTGGGCGTGGACGCGCTCGCCGTCTCGCTCCTGACCGACGGCGGCCGGCGTGAACTCGTGTGGTGCTCCGGTGCGCTGGGACGCCGCTTCGAGGACCTCGAATACGTGCTCGGCGAGGGCCCGAGCGGCGAGGCCGCCACCCGTGGCCGGCCCGTCCTGGTACCCGACCTGACCCGGATCCGCCCCGGGCGCTGGCCGGTGCTGGCCGCCGAGTCGGCGCAGCTCCCCGTCCTGGCGGTCTTCTGCTTCCCTCTCGGCGTCGGTGCCATCCGCCTCGGCACCCTCACCGCGGTGCGCCGCACCTGCGGACCGCTCACCGGGGCCCAGGCCGACGACGCGATCGTCCTCGCCTCGGCGATCACCTCGCTCTGTCTGGCAGTCCCGGCCTCCGGGGCCGCGGCGCCCCCGGAGGAGGACCCGTCGGACCTCCTGCGGGCCGTCGTCCACCAGGCGACGGGAATGCTCAGCGTCCAGCTCGGCGTCCCGCTGCAGGAGGCCCTGGCCAGGCTCCGCGCCCACGCCTACGTATCCGGTCGGCCCGTGGGCGACATCTCCCGCGACATCGTCGACCGCCGCCTCCGCCTGGGCGACAATGAGTGACAGACGTAGTTGCGGGACGCGGAGAGGGATTGGTTGTCGTGGCTCACGTCAAACGACTGACCGAGGTGTTCGTGGAGGTCGCCAACTCACTGACCGGCGATTTCGGCGTCATCGAATTCCTGCAGCAATTGTGTGAGCGCTGCGTGGAACTCCTCGACGTGACGGCGGCGGGAATCCTGCTCACGGACCAGCGGGGCAGGCTCCTCACCATCGCCGCCTCCGACGAGCGCACGCACATGCTGGAACTCTTCGCCCTCCAGCACGACCAGGGCCCCTGCGTGGACTGCTACCGTACCGGCACCGCGCGCGTCGGCATCGACCTCACCGATGTGCGCGTCGCGTCGGAATGGCTGGCCTTCGCGTCGCAGGCCCTGCAGGTCGGATTCGTGGCCGCCAACGCCATCCCGATGCACCTGCGCGGGCGGGTGATCGGGACCCTGGGCCTCTTTCAGAGCGCACCCGGGCGGCTGAGCGCCGACGACGTCATGCTCGCCCAGGCGCTCGCGGACGTCGCCACCGTCGCCATCCTCCAGCAGCGCACCCTCGACGACAGCGAACTCGAACGCGGCCAGCTCCAGTACGCGCTGACCAGCCGGATCGCCGTCGAACAGGCCAAAGGCATCCTCGCCGAACGCTGGCAACTCCCCCTCGACGACGCATTCGCCGCCTTCCGCGCCTACGCCCGGGCACACCAGCTCCGACTCGCGGACCTGGCCGGGAAGATCGCGCTCGGCGACTTCGACACCGACCGGATCCCCCACCGGGGCGCCGAGTAGAACACGCATCGCCCTTCCGCCGACGATGCCGCCCGGTCCCGCCCTGCCGAGCCCTCACTTCTGCCGCTTCAGCGGACCTGTCACGCGCGGGAGTTCCTCGTGGAGCAGGCGCCCCACCAGTGCGCCGCCGAAGACGACCATTCCCACACCGACCAGCCAGGACTGAATGACCAGAACGGTCCCGAACGGGCCGTAGGTGACCGTGTTGGAGGCGATCAGCGGTGAGAAGACGAACCGGGAGAAGAGCCGCAGGCCAAGCAATCCGACCATGGTCACCACGGCCCCCGGAAACAGGGCACGCCAGCGCACCCGGCCCCCGAGCAGCAGCCACTGCGACCACCAGAGGAACACGACCGCGCTCAGCACCGCCCCCAGGCCGCCGCCCGGGGACCGGCGCCAGAGCGTACTGGTGGCGGACAGGAAGAGGAACCCGATGAGGACGGCGAACCACAGCACGTGTCGCCATCGGGCCCACCAGCGGGCCGGCGCCAGATCCCAGACCCTCTCGTAGCCGCTCTGCACCGCGGCCCCGAACGACAGGCCGAACACCGCCAGGGCGGCGAGGCCGAAGGCCGTAGTCGTCCGGAACGCCTGGCCGGGCCGCCCGAAGAGCTGCTCGACCTCCTGCCTGGAAGCCGGCGACACGCCGAGCCCGTCCCCCAGCCACTGCGCGAACCCCCGCCCGCGGTCCGGATCGGCCGCGGACACCACGATCAGCAGCGGAACCAGAGTCAGGAACCCGAGCGCCGCGAAGCCCAGCGCCCGCTGGGACAGTTGCAGGTCACCGCCCAGCACCCAGACGTGCCCGACCTGCGACCGGCGCACCGCCCTGCGCAGCCGTCGAAACGGGGACGACCGGCCTCCAGCTCCGGGGGGCTCCATCGGCATACACGTTGACTACCACACTCGATACGCCGCCGGTGGAGGGCGCACCCCGGGAACCGAGCCGGGTCGATCCGACAGGGCCAGGCGACCGACGGTCCGAGAGGGGGAGCGCCCCGTCTCCGGCCGTCCACCGGCCGGCCTGGCGGTGGACCCGTTCCCCGGTCCGGCACCGTTCAGGGTTCGATGCGGCCGTCCTCGCTGATCCGGCCGATGCGGCGGCCGGTCACGCGGTCGGGCACGATCCGCAGCCAGAGGTCCCGCGGGCCGCCCGCCCACGGCTCCGACCCCGGTACCTCCTCGACCTCGCGGCGTTCGGACTCGTCCATGACCCGGTGTCCGGAGCCTTCCACCAGGACGCTCCAGCCGTTGTGCAGGCGGTCGTCGAACCGGTCGACCTGGAACGACACCGGCCGCCCCCAGGCACCGGCCACCGGGCTACCCGGTGCGGTGCGGACCACGACCGTACGGCGGTGGATGCGGAAGTTCACCGGCACCACGAGTGGCGCGCCGTCGCCCGACAGGGCGATCCTGCCGATCCCGTGCGTGCCGAGCAGGTCCCAGCACTCGTCCTCGGTCAGCCGCAGCAGCGCCGGATGCGGCCCCGCCTGGCCCGTTCCGGGCGCGGCGCCCGCGCCCGACAGCAGCTCTTCCGGTGCCACGTCCAGCGCCTTCGCCACGCGCAGCAGCGCCCCGGGGTCGAAGTCGGGGCCGGCGGCGAGCAGCTGTCGCAGGTAGGCGACTGAGAGCTCGGCGGCACGGGCGAGCTGTTCCTCGGACAGGCCGCGCCGGGTCCGGCCATCGAAGATCCGGGCGGCCACCTCGGCGGCCGTGCTCGACGAGTCCGGGACGTCCTCAACACCCACAGGGTCCTCCTCGTGCCCGGGGCCGGCCCCCGTCGACCGAGCCTAGCGCCGGCCCCGCCCGCCGGCGCGCCCGAACAACAGCTCCGACCCCCGATCCGGCACGCCACTGCGCCGACCGGCCCAGTGAGCGGGCGACGGCACCGGCGAGTCGTCCGTCGAGGTACCGTCGCGCGGCGGGCGCGGAGCGACCGTGCCTGCCGCCCCGTAGGGGTCGATCCGGACGACTTCCTGTTCCTGGCGGCGCCGTTGCTCAGGGACGGGCCGGGGCCTGCGCCCTCCTTCGCGACGATCCCGGGCAACCGCACGCACCCCAGGATGGGTTCGCCCGAACACGCCGATTCCCGTCACGGAGTACCCCGTTGAGCATCCGCATCCGCATCCGCACCCGCACCCGTACCGCCCCGGCCGCCGTCGCCGCCGCGCTTCTGCTCGCCCTCGCCGCCGGCCCGCTGGCCGCCGCGCCCGCCCGCGCCGCCGGCACGCCGCACGCGCAGGCCGCCGAGGCCCGGCCGTCGGGCTTGGACACCAGGGCGCTGCAGGAAGCCCTCGTCGGGCTGCCCGGCCCCGACGCGACGGCCGCCCTCGTCCGGGTGGGCGGCCACGACAGCTGGCAGGCGAGCGCGGGGGTGCACGATCTGGAGAGCGGCCGCAGGGCGTGGGAGGGAGCACGGTTCCGCGCCGGGTCCACCACCAAGGTCGTCACGTCCGCCATCGTGCTGCAACTCGCCGCCGAGGGGAGGGTCGACCTCGACGGCACCGTCCAGACGTACCTGCCGGGGCTGCTGACCGACGCCTTCGAGCCGATCACCGTACGGCACCTGCTCACGTTCACCAGCGGGCTGCAGCCCGGCGCCTCCCTCGGCCCGGAGAACGCCGAAGGATACGACAACCGCTTCGACACCCTGCGGCCCGAGGACGTCGTCGCCGCGTCCGCCGCCAAGGGCCCCTACCGCGGTCCCGACGAGGGCCCGGGCCGGAAGCAGCGGTACGCCAACATCGACTACACCGTCCTCGGCCTGCTGATCGAGAGGATCACCGGCGACACCTACGAACACCAGGCGCAGGTACGGATCCTGCGGCCGGCCGGCATGCACCACACCTCCTTCCCGGGCGCCGACCCGCGGATCCACGGGCCGCACAACCGCGGCTACCAGAGGCTGGCGAACGGCACCCTCGTCGACGCGACCGAGTGGAACATGTCCGACCGGTGGGCGGCCGGCGACATGATCTCGACCACCGCGGACCTCGAACGGTTCCTCGTCGCGCTGTTCAGGGGAGACCTCGTCCCCCAACCGCTCCTGGACCGCGAGATGTTCACCGTCCCGGACATCAAGGGCGCCGTCATGAGCGCGGGGCTGCAGCGCTTCGATGCCGGGAACGGTCGGATCCTTTGGCTCAAGACCGGAGCCCGGCCCGGCTACAGCACGCTGATCGCCGCGACCAGGGACCTCTCGCGCACCCTCGTCTACTCGGTCAACGCGACCGATGCCAAGGCCGCCGGCATGAACCCGGTCGGCGAGCGCATCGTCCGCGCCGCGTTCACTCCCGGCCCGCGCGCCTAGGATCCGGGTGCGGCCCCCGCTGCCCGGCAGTGACGCGGCGGGGACGGCGGGGACGGCGGGACGGCGGGACGGCGGGACGGCGGGACGGCGGGACGGCAAGGCGGAGGCGCCCCGGGCGACGCGACGCCGGCCCGCCCCACCCCCGTACGCTGGAACGCTATTTGCCTCGGACGGCCACTGCGACGCCGGCGGTCAGGAACAGCCAGCCGAGGACGGCGGCGGCCAGGGTGACGGCGATCGGCAGGTGCAGCGTCACGAGGGCCATGCAGCCGACGAGCGCGGGGGCGACGAAGACGACCAGGACGAAGCCGGCATAGCGGCCGACGAGGGCGGCGGGGGTCGCCGGCTCGCCCGGCCGTGCCCGGATCGCGCCGAAGACGATGAGTGCCGAACCCAGGCCGGCCAGAACGGCCACCTCGATGCAGGACCGCCAGGGCATTCCCGGCTCCCCGAAGTGGTACCCGTGGTAGGAGACCTCGGCCACCCTCCCCCGGAAGACCGTCAGTTCCACGTCCGAACCGACCGCCGCCTCGCTGTAGAGGTCCCGGTCGACCGTGAAGGTCTCCTTGGGGGCCGTCCCGCGGGCCACGGTCAGCGTGTAGACCGTGGAGTCGCCGCCGTTGCCGGCGTGCCTGTCCGTCACCTTGCCGGTCTCGCGCCGCACGCAGTCCGTGCCGGGCGCGTGCGCCGCCGTGGCGCACACCGGGGCGGTGCGGTAGGCGTTCACCGTGTCGTTCGCGTCGACGAACCAGACGAAGCCGAGAACGGTGCCGGCCAGCCCCGCCAGGAGGAACAGGCCCCGCCCCAGTGCGCTGCCGACCGGACCGTCGGCCGGCCGGAGCCGGCCGGGCGTCCCCGCGTCCCTGATCCGAGTGTTCATCGCAGCCCCCTCGATCGTGTCCACGGGCACCTCCCCGATGCCCATGGGGCGATGCTCCCAGCGAGGCGGTCGGCAGGGGAGCACCCCGCGCCTGTTGTAGCGAAGTTGTGGAGATCCGGCCCGGGGCTCCTCGGTCCGGTCGGAACGGGCGCTTCGTGGCCGAGGAGGAGGGGCAGAGCCGGCCGGAACCGGGTCGGCGGGCCGCCGCCGCCCGTTCACCGAGCGGGACGGGGCAGCGGCGGCCTACCGGCGGGGCCTACTCGTGGAACTCGAAGCGCCACGCCTGGTCGAGGTTCTCCGGCTCCAGCGGACGCAGCGCCGTCATCGGGGGGAAGATCCGGAGCAGGCTGAGGTCCACCACCAGTTCGACGCCGTCGATCGGGCCGCCGGGGACGACGACGTGGAACAGGAACGGCTCGGCGGACTGCCGGAGCTGCCACTCGGTGGGCTGGGAGGAGCCGCGGAGCATCTTGTTGATCTCGGGAACGCCGTCGAAGCTGAGGTACGTTCCGTGCCGCAGGTTCTTGACGGTGACGTAGCCGTTGGAGAGGCCCTCGACGTGCCACTCCTGCTCACCGGGCTGACCGGTCGGCGGCAGGACGACCGCAGGGGCCTTCTCGTCCTGGAGCGTCAGGTACTGCTCGCCGTGCTTGGCGATTCCGTAGGGGCCGTTGGGGATCGGTGCCATGGCCGGTGTCTCCTCGCGAGGGGAAATCGTCGGTGCGGCGCTCCGACCGGAGCGCACACACACGATCCTTGCCGTGAGACCGCACTATGCGCGACGGACTCGCCCGGCGGCCCCCCCGATCGAGTGACATGCAGCCGGGACAGGACGGGACGAACGACCCGGCCCAGGCCGCCGGGGTGCCGCGGCTGCCCCTGGTGGTGTGGAAAGCGGCGGCCGATGCGGCCGGGCAGGTGGGTGACCGCGCCCGGGAGGAGCACTACCGGGTGCTCGCCGTACGGGAGCGGCAGCGGATCGACGACGAGCTGTCCGGCGCGGGCTTCCCGGGCTGACGGGCGGGCAGTGGTTCGGCCGCTCGGGGCGCCCCGGAGGCCCGGGGCGCCCCGGCCGCGGTGCCTGCGTGCCGCGGCCCCTCGGTTCCCGGACGTCCGTGACACCGCGCCGACGGTGTTCACCGAGCCCGCGCAGGCGGTCAGCCCGGGGGCGTGCGGATCGGCGCGGGTCGAGCCGCAGCCCCGAACGGTGTCCGGCCGGTGCACGCGGTCACCGTTCGGGCGGCGGTCGCGACTGCGGCGCTCAGGACGCGCAGTCGCGGCAGATCGGTTGGCCGTTCCGGTCCTCCCCGGCGAGTTGGGCGCGGTGGTGGACCAGGAAGCAGGTCATGCAGGTGAACTCGTCCTCCTGCAGGGGCACGACCCGGACGGTGAGTTCCTCGCCCGACAGGTCGGCGCCCGGAAGCTCCAGCCCTTCGACGGCCTCGGGGTCGACGTCGACCGCGGAGGTCTTCTTGTCGTCGCGCTGGCTCTTCAGTTCCTCGATGCTGTCGTCGCCGCTGCCGTCACCGGTGTCCCGCGGGGCGTCGTAGTCGGTTGCCAAGGCGGTGCCTTCTCCTCACAGGGTCGATTCCGGCGGCTCGGCCGCGCCACCGACGGCCGGTGACGTGCCGGTCGGCACGCGAGGTGAAGGATCCGGCCCGTGCTGCACCACCGTCCCACCCGCCCGCCGTCCGACGCGCCCGTTGCCGGTGGGTGCGAGCGTAGGGCACGACCGACCGGACGGGCAGCACGCCGGGCCGAACCGAACGATCTCCCTCGGCCCTCCCCCGCCGGACCGGATGCCCGCACGTGCCGCGGCGTCCCGCCGTCCCGGGCGCGGCACCACCCGCCCCCGCCCTCGCTTGCCCCCGCCCCGAGCGGATCGGTGTGAGGGAGGCCACTTCGGGGCGTGTCACGTTCCCGGGCGTTGTGCGGTCGAACTTCCGGGTGCGGCGGGCGAGCCGCGCCCTGCCGACCAGGAGGAGGGAACCACCATGGAGACCCTGACCGTGCGACGCACCATCGCCGCGCCGATCGCGGAGGTGTTCGACTGGTGCGCCACGACGACCAACTACACCCGGTCCCCGCTGATCCTGAAGGCGCGGCTGGCGCGCCCGGGCGCCGGTGCGCCGTACGGCGTGGGCGCGGTCCGCGTGCACACCTGGGCGATCGGCTGGTTCCGTGAGCGGGTCACCGTCTACAACCCGCCGTACAGCTTCGACTACACCGTCGAACGCAGCGTTCCGTCCTCCCGCCACGAGCTCGGGCGCATGACGTTCACCGAAACCGCCGGGGGCACCGAGGTCGTGTGGACGACCACCTTCCAGGTCCGGCTCCCGTTCGGCGCGGCCCTCACCCGCGTCGTCGCCAAGCCCCTCATCGCCCACACCTTCGGCAGGATCCTCGAAGCCGCCGACAGGGCGCTCACCACCGGTCCGACCACTCGGGACAGGTGACGGCGGCTCCCGGCGGAGGAAGGCGCACCGCGGGCCGGAGCGACGCCCCCTCGCCCCCGGATGCGTACGACGGGCGGGCCCCGATCGCGAGCCGACCGGTGGTCACCGGCGGGGGATCGGGTCACCGGTGCGGCGCGGGGACGCCTGCCGCGCGGAGTCTGGCCTCGGTGAGCGCGGTCAGCCGGGCCGCGACGGGCGCCTGGTCCCCACGGTGGTCGTTGATCAGCCGGTACTGGGCCGAGGCCCTGGCCCAGGCCTGCAGGCTGGCGGGATCGCCGCGCAGCGCGGGGTTGGCGAGGTAGCGCTCCGCCATGGCGGTGGCGAGTTCGTCGACCCTCGGGTCGTCCGGGTCCCAGGTCTCCGCTTCCCGGCCGCGTTTGGCGAGGTCGACGTACTCGGGGTCGTCGAGCCCGTGCTCCAGCTGGGCCAGGAACCCGTCGAAGCCCTCGGGCACCATCGCCCGGGCCAGGACCAGGGCCTCGCGCTGGGCGGCGACGTGGTCGGGGCCGAAGCCGAGGGCGGTCATCCGGTCCAGGACCGCGCAGGCACGCTCGGGCAGCAGCGCCCGGTCGCCGTCGGCGAGCCGGTGGAGCGTGTCGCGGCGGGCGACCAGCTCGTCGATGCGCGCGGTGAGCTGCCGTTCGACGTCGGCGAGGGCTGCGCCGAACCCTGCGGCGTCGGCGCCGAGCACGGGCCCGATCTCGGCCAGCGGCACCCCCGCGGCGGCGAGCGTCCGCACCTGCACCAGGTGCAGGAGTTCGGCGGATCCGTACCGCCGGTAGCCGGAGCTGTCGCGCTCCGGCTCCGTGACCAGGCCGAGCTTGTGGTAGTGCCGCACCGTCTTCACCGTGACCCCGGCGAACGCCGCCGCCTGGCCGATCGTGACCCCGTTCCTCATCGGCCCAGCTTGCCGCAGAACACCGCGTCGACGAAACGCTCCTGGGCGGCCCGGAAGGCCGGTGCGATCGCCAGATCGGCGTCGTCCACCCAGGTCAGCCCGGCGGTCAGGGTCGTACGGCCGTCGGCCGTGCCGTACATGAGCGCCGCCGAGCCCATGGTGGCGCCGTTGTGATGGTAGACGGTGCCGGCGTCCGTCTCCTGTGCGAACAGCCCCAGGCCGTAGCCGGCCGTCGGCTCCGGGGTGCGCATCTCGGCCAGCAGTTCGGCGGGCAGGAGCCGGCCGCCCATCAGCGCGGCGAAGTACGTCTGGAGGTCCCGGGTGGTGGAGATCATGTCGCCGCCGGCTCCGACCCAGGACGGGTTCTGGCGGGTGATGTCCACCGTCCGCTGCTGCCCGGCGTCCTCGTAGCGGTAGTAGCCGTGGTGGTGCGGCTCCGGGATCTCCGGCGAGGCGCCCGGCGCGACGGTACCGGTCATCCCCAGCGGCCCCAGGACCAGCCGCTGCACCTCCTCGGCGAACGAACGGCCGGTGACCTCCTCGACCACCAGCCGGGCCAGCACGTAGTTGGTGTTGGCGTAGCCCCAGCCCGTCCCCGGCGCGAAGCGGGCCGGCTCGGACAGCGACAGCCGGACCAGCTCCTCGGGCGGGTAGGTGCGGAACCGGTCCTCCACCCACTGCTTGCCCCGCCAGCAGACCCCGGGCACGAACGTGCCGTCCGCGTCGAGCTCGCCGGTGTGGTTGAAGATCCCGCTGGTGTGCTGCAGCAGCATCCGCACCGTGATCCGCCCGTCGAGCCCGAACCCCGGCAGGTGGTCGGCGACCGGGTCGTCGAGCCCCGCCCGGCCCTCGGCCACCAGCATGAGCACCGTGGTCGCGACGAAGCTCTTGGTGGTGCTGCCGATCCGGAAGTGCCCGTCGGTCAGCGGCTCGGCGCTCCGGCCCAGTTCGGGGGCGCCGGCTCCGGCGGCCCAGGTGCCGTGCTCGTCGTTCACCCGGACCTGCACCCCGAGGAAGCCGGACGCGACCACCTCCTCGATCGCCTTCCGCAGCTCCGGACGGTCCTGCCGCTGGCTCTGAACGGTGGTGGTGGACCTCATGGTCGGCTCCTTCGCATCGCTGTGCCTGTCGGCGTCCTGCCGATGCGACGAGCCTCCACCCTGACCCAGGGTCAACCTCAACCGTGATCCGGCCCACACCCGCCGACGGCCGGTAGCGGCACGTTCCGCCCCGCACCTGGCCCGCCGTCCGCGACCGCATCCCGCCCTCTCCGGCGGTACGACACCTGCGGCACCCTGTCGGCAGCGGCCGACCGCCCGGCGCGCAGGCACGCGACTGCTTCGCCGTCGGTCACCGCTCGACGGGGGCATCGGCGCGGTGGGGTCCGTCTGCACGCGCCCGGCCGCCGCGGCGCGCACGGGGGCGGCGGAGGCGGGGCGCCCGACACGCGGGGCCCGGGGCCGGGGCCGTTGACAGTGCCACGACGGGCTCCTAGCGTGGCGCAGTCGATTACCCGCGAGTAGGGACTGTTGATGGCTGCGTCGCGCCCGTACGACCTCGTCCTGTTCGGTGCCACCGGCTTCACCGGCGGGCTCACCGCCGAGTACCTGGCCAGGGCCGCGCCCGAGGGCTGCCGCTGGGCCCTCGCCGGGCGGGACGAGCGCAGGCTCGCCGCCGTCCGGGCCCGGCTGGCGGAGATCGACCCGCGGTGCGCCGACCTCCCGCTGCTGGTCGCGGACGCCGCGGACCGCGAGGCGCTGCGCGACGTGGCCGCCTCGGCCCGCGTGGTGGTGTCCACGGTCGGCCCGTACCTGCGGTACGGCGAGCCTCTGGTGGCGGCCTGCGCGGAGAGCGGCACCGACTACGTGGACCTCACCGGCGAGCCGGAGTTCGTCGACCGGATGTACCTCCGGCACCACGAGCGGGCCGTGGCCACCGGCGCGCGGCTGGTGCACGCCTGCGGCTTCGACTCGGTGCCGCACGACCTCGGCGTGCTGTTCACCGTCGAGGAACTGCTGCGCCGCGGCGGCCCGGCCGAGCGGCTCTCGGTGGAAGGCTTCGTCCGCGCCGGCGGCACCTTCTCCGGCGGCACCTTCGCCTCGGCGATGACGGCCTTCTCCCGGCCGCGGGCGATGGCGCAGGCCGCCCGGGCGCGCCGTGCGGCCGAGCCCCGGCCGAAGGGGCGGCTGGTCCGCACCCCGCCCGGCCGGCCGCACCGGTCGCGGGCGGCCCGGGCCTGGGCGGTGCCGATGCCCACGATCGACCCGCAGGTGGTGTCCCGCTCGGCCGCCGCCCTGGACGCGTACGGCCCGGACTTCGCCTACGCGCACTACGCGGCGGTGCGGCGGCTGCCGATCGCCGTCGGCGGTGTCGCCGCGGTGGCGGGCCTCGCCCTCGCCGCCCAGCTTCCGGCGCTGCGCCGGGCGCTGGGGCGGCTGCGCAAGCCCGGTGACGGGCCGAGCGCGGAGCAGCGGGCGCGGTCCTGGTTCGCCGTCCGGTTCGCGGCCCGGACGGAGGACGGTCGGACGGTCCTCGCCGAGGTGTCCGGCGGCGATCCCGGCTACCAGGAGACCGCGACGATGCTGGCCGAGTCGGCGCTCTGCCTGGCGTACGACGACCTGCCGCCCGTGGCGGGGCAGCTGACCACGGCGGTGGCGATGGGCCGGCCGCTCATCGACCGGCTGATCGCCGCGGGCATCTCGTTCCGGGTGCTGGACACGCCGCCGACGTCCGCTCCCGGACGGTAGCGGCCGGCCACGCGGGTGCAACGCCGAAGGGCCCGCAC
>NZ_JBSGXP010000029.1:0-65762 GCF_053610105.1 Kitasatospora sp. NPDC054939
GAGGGGTCTCGTGGGCTCGGATATGTTTAAAACCCCCCGGTCCCCCCGCGGGGGTACCGGCCCTCGGCCGTGGGCCGTCCCGCCCGGCGCGCCGGGCGGGAGCGGCTCAGTGGTCGGAGGCGACCGCGTCCAGGCGCTCGGTGTTGTGGCGCTGGCCCTCGGTGATCGCCACGGTGCGGGCGAGGTCCGTCAGCTTCTTCTCCAGCGAGCGGAAGCGCAGGTAGGTGTTGAGGGTCAGGAAGCCCATCGCGATGACCATCAGGTAGAGCACCAGGTCGGTGCCGCGGCCGACGCCCAGGGCGGTCGCCAGCTTGGTCACCCCGGCCGGCCACAGGATCGCGACGATGTTGGTGATCACAAAGAGCGAGAAGGCGATGCGCTTCCACGCCCGGGTGTTCGCGGCGTCCCAGCGCCGGACGAACAGGAGCGCCATGGCCACGGCGGCCAGGACGAGGATCAACTGGATCCAGAGGTGAGTCATCGGCGGTTACGCTCCCGCAGCGAGATGTCGAAGAGGATGTTGACGCCGTTGATCAGGGACTGACCCTTGGCGCGAGAGTATTCGGTGTACAGGATGTCCACCGGCACCTCGGCGACGCGGAGGTCCGAGCCGGCGAGGAAGGAGACGATCTCCGAGGCGTGGGCCATGCCGTTCATGGTGATCCGGATGCGGCCGGCCGCCTCGCGGTTCATCACGCGCAGGCCGTTGTGCGCGTCGGTGAGCTTGAGCTTGCGGGCGGTCGGGCTGACGGCCGCGGCGGTCCGCAGGACGACGCGCTTGATCCACGGCACCTGGCCGGTCTGCTCGATGAAGCGGGAGCCGAGGACGATGTCCGCCTCGCCCTCGCGCAGCAGCGCCACCATCTTCTCGACGTCGCCGGTCTGGTGCTGGCCGTCCGCGTCGAAGGTGGCGAAGTACTCGGCCCCCGCCTGCTCCAGCGCGTACTTCAGACCGGTCTGCAGCGCGGCGCCCTGCCCGAGGTTCACCGGGTGACGGACCAGGTGGGCCCCGGTCGTCATCACGTGCTTGGCGGTGTCGTCGGTGCACCCGTCGTCGACCACCACGATGTTCGGGAAGGTCTTGCGTGCCCCCTCCACGACCTCGGCGATCACCTGGCCTTCGTTGTAGGCCGGGATCACCAGCCATACGTTGTCGTACTGGGACACAGGGGCTCCATGCTCTGCGAACGGCACGCGGTGGCGTACCTCGGTCGGTCTGTCGGTGATGCTCATGGGCGTCGTCGGCCAATCACGGGTTCGGTCCCCACCATCACACGGCCCGGATCGGCTCGTCGGCGAGGTGCCCGTCCGGCCGCGGCTTCGAGAGCCCGGCGGCGGAGGAGCGGGTCGGGAGTGCGCGGTACAGCGACCACAGCATCAGGACGGCGCTGACGGCCGCTCCGGCCAGGTAGGCGAGTTCGGCGCGCAGGCCGACGGCACCGGGGGCGAGCGCGACGCCCACCAATGCTACGGAACCGGCCGCCCAGCCCACCAATTGGCGCCGGTGCTGCGAGCTCGACATCAGCGCCTGGCCGAAGACGGTGGCCAGTACGTAGAACAGCGTCCCCAGGACCAACCAGGTGAAGTCCAGCGGGTCGAGCAGGTCCTGCGCGTTGAAGAGCAGCGGGTTCAGCCAGGCGCCCAGGACGATCACGGGCAGCCCGCCGCCGATGCACATCGCGGTCACCACCGCGGTGGTCCGGGTCAGCACCTTGCGGAACTCCCCGTGGTCGCCCGCCGCCGCGGCGCCGGAGAGTGCCGAGACCATCGAGGCCTGCAGCGCGCTGTACGCGAAGAGCGGCACCCGGGCCATCACCACGGCCTGGCCGAGCGCGAACACCAGCGCGTCCGAGGCCAGCGAGTGCTTGGGCGCCAGCAGGCGGACGCAGACCACGGTCGCGTTGACCACCAGCTGGGAGAGCAGCACGGAGGCGATCAGCAGGCCCATGCCGCGGGTCAGCTCGCGCAGCGACACCGCCGGGCCGGGCGCCCGGTCGGCCAGGATGCCGCGCAGGCCCACCAGGGCGGCCAGCGTCGGGGCGACCACCAGGATCAGGCCGAAGGCCAGCGCGGAGTGCAGCCCGGCGACCGCGGCCAGCGCGGCGAGGCCGATCCGCAGCGCGCCGTCGACCGCGAGCTGGGTGCCGTACGGGCCGAACAGGCCGAGGCCGGCCAGCGCGCCGCGGGAGACCGAGCTCACCGCCAGGCCCGCCATGCCGCCGGCCAGCGCCAGGACGAGCGACCTGTCGCCGCCGAAGAGCAGGTCCGCGATCGGCCCGGCGAAGACGGCCAGCGCCGCGCAGACCGCGGCGAGCAGTCCGAGCGCGAAGACCAGCATCCGCCGTACCGCGGGCAGCGCCCCCTCGCCGGACACCTTGCGCGCCGCGACGATCCGGGTCAGTTCCAGCTCGACCGGCTGGAAGAGGCCCCAGCCGACCGACATCACGATCGTCCAGAGCATGGTGACCCTGGCCGCGCCCGCGGTGCCGAGGCTGTAGCCCACCAGGGCCATGTACACGTACGCCGAGGCTCCGAGCACGACCGTGCCGCCGACCACGAGCCGGGCCCCCGGGGGAAGGATCCCCAGCAGCTTGGCGATCGGGTTCTTCATCACATGATCACCGAGTTCACGGCCGACCTTGGCAACCGTCTCCGCACGAGGTCGGCCCGGCCGTGCGATTGCTGTGAATAGTAGCGGGTCACCGTGAATCACCTGTGACCGTGGTATGGCCCGTCAGACACCGGGGAAGGTCCGTCCCCACGGCTGCGTCCACAGGTTCTGCGGGTCGCTGTGCACCGTCACCTGGACGCCCTGGGCGGCCAGGTCCCGCTTGATCCGTTCGCCGACGGCCGGATCGGCCGTCAGGATGGTCGGGCGGGCCGGCAGCCGGTCGACGGCCCCCTTCAGCCTGCCCAGCGACCGCTGGTAGTCCTCCTCCTTGACGGGGGCGCCGCCGATCGACACCCAGTGGATCTCGTACAGCGCCGCCATGTCACCCCCGCGCCGGTTCAGCAGCGAGGCGAGCCAGGTCGCCTTGAGGTTCTTGTAGTCGTCGTTGGAGAAGAGGGCGATGACCGGCCCGTCGGTTCCCGGCACCTGCAGCGCCTCGACGCCCTTGGGGCCCATGTCGGAGCGGTACTCCCCGCGGCCCCACGCGACCAGCGGGTTGGAGTACCAGGCGGCCAGGTCGGGCTTGGCGCTCAGGAAGCCCCACTGGACGCCGGCGAACAGGCTGAGCGCGGTGGCCACGCTGAGGCCCGACAGCGCCAGCTCGGCGGCCCGGCGCTTCGGCGCCCGGCTCGCACCGCGGAACGGCGGACGCAGCAGCGTCCCCACCGCACCGAGCGAGAGCAGGCCCACGACCACGCCGATGGCCGTCATCTTGTGGAAGTAGTACGAGTACCGGCCGATGCTGAGCAGCTGGTACGCGGCGAAGGCCAGCAGCAGCCCGCAGGTGCCGAGCAGCACCGCCAGGTGCGCCTGTCCGGTGGCGGTCCGCAGGTTGCGCGGCATGACGGCGGCGAGCAGCCCCAGCAGCAGGCAGCCGATCAGCACCGCGCGGTCGGCGGCCACGCTCGGGCCGCTCATGTTGGAGGCGCTCCCCACGTCCAGCGCGCCGAGCACCGAGAGCGCGCTCGGCAGCGCGGCGACCGCGAGCCCGAGCACCCCGGCGCCCACCACCCACCACCACCGGCCCGCGAACTTCCGGCGGTGCGCCAGCACGGCGCCCAGGACGGCCACCCCGACGAAGGCGCCGTAGATGTTGTAGCAGTACGTGACGGCGACCAGCCCGGACACCGCGGCGACCAGGAACTCGGCCACCCCCATGGCCGGCCGGACGACGACCGCCAGCGCCACCGTGATGCAGAGCATCCCGATGAAGGTCGAGTCGAAGCCGTGGATCACCAGGTCCATGTAGTTGCTGGCCAGCATGATCGCACCGACCGTCGCGCAGACCGCCGCACAGGCGAAGCCCCGCAGCCGCGGCCCGCCGATCCAGCGCGCGCCCCAGACCAGTGCGCCGCACAGCAGCGCGTAGGCCGCCAGGACGTAGAGGAAGTAGCGGTCGACGGTGGCGAGCATCGCGCCCGGCGCGGCGGAGGAGTGGACCAGCGCGTCGGTCCATGCCAGCAGGAAGTGCGAGCCCTGCGGGTAGGTCACCTCGGAGGGCGGGATCAGGTAGCCCCTGGCCTCCTGCTGGTGGAGGAAGTTGAAGCCCCCGACGTTCTGGATCGCGGAGAAGAAGGAGAAGTGCGAGAGGCGGTCCTCGGAGGTGGCGAAGAACGCCACCCGTTCCGCGGCGGACTTCCCGGCCAGCGGGTGGAACAGGTAGTGCCAGACCCCGTAGACCGTGCCCAGCACCAGCAGGTCGGAGCCGCGGAAGCGCAGCGGCAGCCGGGGGCGGCGCCGGGCCAGCCAGCCGGCCGCGGTCACCACGCTGAACATCAGGCCGGTGGTGGCGATCGGGGCCAGGCCCCAGGGCCAGACCGAGAACAGCAGGCCGAAGGTGAGCACCGAGCCGGCCACCATCAGGCCGGCCACGAAGAGCCGGTCGAGCAGCACCCCGCCGACCCGGACCACACTGGCCACGGCCAGCAGCAGCAGCGGAAGCAGCAGGACCCCGAGGCCGAGGCCGACCAGGGCGGCCGGCACCGCCCACGAGAGTGCGAGGCCCGCGGCCAGGTGCAGCGGGTTCCTGCGCCGCGGCACGTCCGCCGGGGACGCTCCCGCTCCGCCCTGCACGGGTACGGTCGGGCCGCCGGGCGCTCTCGCGGGCCCGGGAAGTACGGTCGACACCTCGAAGTGCCCCTTCGGTCACGTCCCTGTTGCGGCTTCCCCTTCGCCGGAGGTGATCCGGCGCCAGCGCGGTCAGGGTTCGAAGGAGAATCATATAGACAGGGAGTTACTGCACCGAACGCGAACGGTCCCTGTCAGCCCGTCCGGACCCCCTCGCCGCGTCCGGTCGGCCCGTCCGGTCAGCGCGTCCGGAAGACCCAGACCTTGAGCAGCAGGAACCGCGCCACCGTGGCCAGGCCGTTCGCGACCACCAGGCCGGCCACCTCGACCGGTCGTGAAGCGTCCGGGACCAGCGCGTCGAGCAGCGCGAGCGCCCCGCTGCTGAGCCCCAGTCCGATCAGGAACGCCACCGCGCCCTGGAGTTGGTGACGCAGCGCACCCTCGCTGCCGGTGATCCCGAAGGTGAACCGGCGGTTGGCGGCGGTGTTGGCGACCGCGCTCACCGCGAGGGCGATCAGGTTGGCGGCCTGCGGGCCGGTGAACCACCGCGCGACCACGAAGAGCAACAGGTAGAACAGCGTGCTCAGAACGCCGATGACCAGGAAGGACGGCAGCTGGCGCCGGGTCGGGGCGGTGGCCGGGCGCGCGCCGGGGGGTTCCTCGGTCACCGTCACCGGCCCTTGTCCTGCCACTCGTCCTCGGCCGAGTCGTAGCCGACGAAGTAGGCCGGCCGCGCCTGGACCGCCGAGTAGATCCGGCCGACGTACTCGCCGAGCAGGCCGACGCAGACCAGCTGCACGGCGCCGATGAACAGCATCCCTATGAAGAGCGAGGACCAGCCGGGCACGGTCGAGCCCAGCGCGTACGAGACGGTGGTGTAGACCGCCAGGGCGATGCAGACCAGGAAGCTCAGCAGGCCCAGCCAGGTGGCCAGGCGGAGCGGGCTGGCCGAGAAGTTGGTCACGCTGTCCAGCGCGAGGCCCAGCATCTTGGAGAGCGGGTAGTGGGTCGCGCCGGCCACCCGCTCCTCGCGGACGTACACCACCTCGCCGCTGGGGAAGCCGAGCCAGGGCACCAGCATCCGGTACACCGGCTGCTGCTCGGGCAGTTGCTTGAGCGCGTCCACGGCCGCCCGGCTGAGCAGCCGGAAGTCGCCGGCCTGGTTGGGCATCCGCTTCCCGACCAGTTTGCGCATCAGCCAGTAGTAGGCGCCGGCCGTGTGCCGCTTGAAGAAGGTGTCGGTGCCGCGGTCCCCGCGCACGCCGTAGACGATGTCGAAGTCCTGCTCGCGGGCCAGCGCGAGCATCTCGGGGATCTTCTCCGGCGGGTCCTGGAGGTCGGCGTCGATGGAGACCACGTAGGCGCCGAAGGCCCGGTGGATGCCGGCGGTCAGGGCGGCCTGGTGGCCGGAGTTGCGGGAGAAGCGGACGATCCGGAAGTGCGGCCAGTCCTGACGGATCTTCTGCATCAGGACCGGGGTGGCGTCGGTGCTGCCGTCGTCGACGCCGACCACCTCGTAGTCGACGCCGAGCCCGTCGAGTATCGGCCGCAGCCGCGCGACGGTCAGCGGGAGCGCCTCCTGCTCGTTGTAGATCGGCATCACTACCGACAACAGTGGTGCCGTTGACATGGGTCGGTCCTGCTTTCCGCTACCCCGGAGGCTCGATTGGGCCGAGAATAGCAGCCGGTCGTGAGCCCCCCGTGAGAGCGCGTGAGGGCTCCCTGAATGCCGAAGGGCCCCGCACACACACGGTGTGCGGGGCCCTTCGGTTCGCCTGAACGGTACAGGCAGGTCTAGACCGTCAATTACTTGAGGATCTTGGTGACCTGGCCGGCGCCGACGGTGCGGCCACCCTCACGGATGGCGAACTTCAGGCCCTCCTCCATGGCGATCGGCTGGATCAGCACGACGGTCATGGCGGTGTTGTCGCCCGGCATGACCATCTCGGTGCCCTCGGGGAGGGTCACGACGCCGGTCACGTCCGTGGTACGGAAGTAGAACTGCGGGCGGTAGTTGTTGAAGAACGGGGTGTGGCGGCCACCCTCGTCCTTCGACAGGATGTAGGACTGGGCCTCGAACTCGGTGTGCGGGGTGACCGAGCCCGGCTTGATGATGACCTGGCCGCGCTCGACGTCCTCGCGCTTGATGCCACGGAGGAGCAGACCGACGTTCTCACCGGCCTGGCCCTCGTCGAGCAGCTTGCGGAACATCTCGATACCGGTGACCGTGGTGGTGGTCTTGGTGTCCTTGATGCCGATGATGTCGACGGTCTCGTTGACCTTGAGGATACCGCGCTCGATACGACCGGTGACGACGGTGCCACGACCGGTGATCGTGAAGACGTCCTCGATCGGCATCAGGAACGGCTGGTCCACGGCGCGGGCCGGGGTCGGGATGGCCTCGTCGACGGCGTGCATCAGGCCGAGGAGCTTCTCGCCCCACTCCTTGTCGCCCTCAAGCGCCTTCAGCGCCGAGACGCGGACGACCGGCAGGTCGTCGCCCGGGAACTCGTACTCGGAGAGGAGCTCACGGACCTCGAGCTCGACGAGCTCCAGGATCTCCTCGTCGTCCACCATGTCGGCCTTGTTCAGGGCGACGACGATGTAGGGGACGCCGACCTGGCGGGCCAGGAGGACGTGCTCCTTGGTCTGCGGCATCGGGCCGTCGGTGGCGGCGACGACGAGGATCGCACCGTCCATCTGGGCCGCACCGGTGATCATGTTCTTGATGTAGTCCGCGTGACCCGGGCAGTCGACGTGGGCGTAGTGACGCGCCTCGGTCTGGTACTCGACGTGCGCGATCGAGATGGTGATACCGCGCTGCCGCTCCTCCGGCGCCTTGTCGATCTGGTCGAACGGCGTGAAGGGGTTGATGTCCGGGTACGCGTCGTGCAGCACCTTGGTGATCGCCGCGGTAAGAGTGGTCTTACCGTGGTCGATGTGACCGATGGTGCCGATGTTGACGTGGGGCTTCGTCCGCTCGAACTTCGCCTTCGCCACTGCAGTCCTCCTGAGGACAGTTCTGTACGCCGTGCTGACGTCAGTTGGTCTTTGATCGGGTTGGGTACGGGATGCCGGGGCATCCCATGCCGTCCCGCGGGTGGGGGCCGGAGGCCCCCGGGAGAATCCGACCGGATCCTCCCGGGACGCCTCCTAATAGCCTAAGGGGTCCTTATCGTCCCGAATGTCGGGACGTTACTCGCCCTTGGCCTTGGCGATGATGTCGTCCGCCACGTTCCGCGGAACCTCGGCGTACGAGTCGAACTGCATCGAGTAGCTCGCGCGACCAGAGGTCTTGCTGCGCAGGTCACCGACGTAGCCGAACATCTCGGAGAGGGGCACCAGCGCCGAGACGACGCGGGCACCGTGACGCTCGTCCATGGACCGGATCTGGCCACGGCGAGAGTTGATGTCGCCGATGACCTCGCCCATGTAGTCCTCGGGCGTGGTGACCTCGACGGCCATCATCGGCTCCAGGAGGGCCGGGGAGGCCTTCCTGGCGCCTTCCTTGAAGGCCATCGAGCCGGCGATCTTGAACGCGAGCTCGGAGGAGTCGACGTCGTGCGAGGCACCGTCGAGCAGCGTGACGCGGACACCCTGCAGCGGGTAGCCGGCGAGCACGCCGAACTCCATGGCCTCCTGGCAACCGGCGTCGACCGAGGGGATGTACTCCTTCGGCACGCGGCCACCGGTGACCTTGTTGACGAACTCGTAGCCCTCGCCGGACTCGATCGGCTCGATCGCGATCTGGATCTTCGCGAACTGGCCGGAGCCACCGGTCTGCTTCTTGTGCGTGTAGTCGATGCGCTCGACACCCTTGCGGATCGTCTCGCGGTACGCGACCTGCGGCTTGCCGACGTTGGCCTCGACCTTGAACTCACGGCGCATACGGTCGACCAGCACCTCAAGGTGCAGCTCGCCCATACCCGCGATGATGGTCTGGCCGGTCTCCTCGTCCGTGTTGACCTGGAAGGAGGGGTCCTCCTCCGCGAGACGCTGGATGGCGACACCCAGCTTCTCCTGGTCGCCCTTGGACTTGGGCTCGATCGCGACGCGGATGACCGGGGCCGGGAAGTCCATGGACTCCAGGATGACCGGGTGCTTCTCGTCGGACAGCGTCTCACCGGTGGTGGTCTGCTTCAGGCCCATGACGGCGATGATGTCGCCGGCGCCCACCGAGTCGATCTCCTCACGCTTGTTCGCGTGCATGCGGTAGATCTTGCCGATGCGCTCCTTCTTGCCCTTGACGGCGTTCAGCACCGAGGTGCCGGACTCCAGGCGGCCCGAGTAGACCCGGACGAAGGTGAGCTTGCCGAGGTGCGGGTCCGACATGATCTTGAACGCGAGCGCGGCGAGCGGCTCGTCGTCCGAGGCCTTGCGGGAGATCTTGACCTCGTCGTCGCCGGGCTTGGTGCCCTCGATGGACTCGATGTCCAGCGGCGACGGCAGGTACTTGACGACCGCGTCGAGCAGGGGCTGGACGCCCTTGTTCTTGAACGCGGTACCGCAGAAGATCGGCGTGAAGGCCGACTCCAGGGTGCCCTTGCGGATCGCCGTGTACAGCAGCTCCTCGGGAACGTCCTCGCCCTCCATGGCGAGTTCCATCACCTCGTCGCTGACGTTGGAGACCGTGTCGAGCAGCTGCTCGCGGTACTCCTCCGCCTGCTCCTGGAGCTCGGCCGGGATGTCGACGATGTCGTACATCTCGCCCTTGGCGGCCTCGGCGGACCAGACCAGCGCCTTCATGCGGACGAGGTCGACGACGCCCTTGAAGTCCGACTCGGCACCGATCGGGAGCTGCATCACCAGCGGGGTCGCGCCGAGGCGGTCCACGATGGTGTCGACGCAGAAGAAGAAGTTCGCGCCCGTGCGGTCCAGCTTGTTGATGAAGCAGATGCGCGGGACGCCGTAGCGGTCAGCCTGCCGCCACACGGTCTCGGACTGGGGCTCGACACCGGCGACACCGTCGAACACCGTGACGGCACCGTCGAGGACGCGCAGCGAGCGCTCCACCTCGACGGTGAAGTCGACGTGACCCGGGGTGTCGATGATGTTGATGGTGTTGTCGACGCCGTCGACCGTCCAGTGACAGGTCGTCGCGGCCGACGTGATCGTGATGCCGCGCTCCTGCTCCTGCTCCATCCAGTCCATGGTGGCAGCGCCATCGTGGACCTCACCGATCTTGTACGAGACACCGGTGTAGAACAGGATCCGCTCGGTGGTGGTGGTCTTGCCCGCGTCGATGTGCGCCATGATCCCGATGTTGCGGACCCTGGCAAGGTCAAGGGAGGTTGCAGCCATGGTGGCTCGTTCTCTCTCTGTCTAGTGACGGGGTTGGGACTACCAGCGGTAGTGCGCGAAGGCCTTGTTGGACTCGGCCATCTTGTGAGTGTCCTCGCGACGCTTCACGGAAGCGCCCAGGCCGTTGCTGGCGTCGAGGATCTCGTTCATCAGACGCTCGGTCATGGTCTTCTCGCGACGGGCGCGGGAGTAGCCGACCATCCAGCGCAGCGCCAGGGTGCTGGCGCGGCCCGGACGGACCTCGACCGGAACCTGGTAGGTCGCGCCACCGACACGGCGGGACTTGACCTCAAGAGCCGGCTTGACGTTCTCCAGCGCGCGCTTCAGCGCCACGACCGGGTCCGAGCCGGTCTTCTCACGGACGCCCTCGAGGGCGCCGTAGACGATCCGCTCGGCGGTGGAGCGCTTGCCGTGCAGCAGGATCTTGTTGACCAGCTGGGTGACGACCGGGGAGCCGTAAACCGGGTCGATGATGACCGGGCGCTTCGGGGCGGGGCCCTTACGAGGCATTCTTACTTCTCCTTCTTGGCGCCGTAGCGGCTGCGGGCCTGCTTGCGGTTCTTGACACCCTGGGTGTCGAGCGAACCGCGGATGATCTTGTAGCGGACACCAGGAAGGTCCTTCACACGACCACCGCGGACCAGCACGATGGAGTGCTCCTGCAGGTTGTGGCCCTCGCCCGGGATGTAAGCGGTGACCTCGATCCCGCTGGTGAGGCGCACACGGGCGACCTTACGAAGCGCCGAGTTCGGCTTCTTCGGGGTGGTCGTGTACACACGCGTGCAGACCCCACGGCGCTGCGGGGAACCCTTCAGCGCGGGAGTCTTGTTCTTCTCGACCTTGTCCTGCCGGCCCTTTCGGACCAGCTGCTGGATCGTAGGCACCGTTTCTCCGTTTTCTGTGTGCCAAGGCTTGGTGGAACTAACCTGCGGTGTTTCCCGTCCACACGACCCCGTGGTTCGACCCACGCGGTCGGGTGTGTTGGGTTTCTTCCGGCACGGAATCCCATGAGCTGATGTACAGCGACGGCGCTCACGCGCGGGGCGCTGGAGGGCGCTCCGGCTTGGCGCGGCGGCCGGTGTGCATGCACGCACAAGGACCCGGGGACACCCCAGGCACAAGGTCAGAGCGTACCTAGCGCATCGGGCTCGGTCAAAACAAATGGAACGTCGCAGGTCGTGGCGGACGGCCGGGTGTCGGCCGGGTGTCGCACCCGCGGCGCCCCGGTGCCGGACGCCCTCCCTGCCGCTCTATCACAGTCCACCCGCCGCCGCCACCCGGGGCGGCCCGCGGTCGGCCCCGGCCGACTCAGAACGACGCGGTCACGGCGAGCAGGAAGAACAGCCAGCCGACCAGCGAGAGGTAGCCGAGCACCAGCCCGGTGGTGGCCATCCCGTCGCCGCTCTCGTGGCGGGTGCGCAGCTGGGACTTGGCGATGTGGCCGGTGATCACCGCCGGCAGGCCGGTCATCCCCATCGTGGTCACCGTCAGCAGGCCGAGGACCAGCGAGGTCACCGCGGCGCCGTTGGTCGGCGGCGCGGGCACCGGGGCCGGCAGGAAGGTCGCCGGCACCGCCACCGGGACGGCCACCGGCACCGCCATCGGCGGGCTCATCGGCGCCACCATCGGCCCGGACGGGAGGTCCGCCACGATCTGCGCCAGCTCGCCGTACGTCTGCGCACGGCTGGCCGCGTCGAAGCGCTGGGAGTACTCGTCGGAGCTCAGCCGGCCCTCGGCGTACGCGGCCTTCAGGACGTCCACCGTGCGGTCCCGGTCGGTGTGCGCGGCGCGCATCGCGGACTGCGGGAGCTGTACCGGGGCGGCGGGGGCCGGCGCGGGCTGCACGGGCGAGGGCCACTGCGGGCCGGCGTACGGGTTGCCCGGTACGCGCGGCGGCGGGCCGCCGTGACCGGAGCCCTGCTGGCCCCACGGCTGAACGGCCATCCGCCACCTCCCGACACCCCTGCGCGCCCTGCGCGCCCTCATCGTGTTCATAGTGCAGGACGAACGGCGGCCGTGAGTAGTTGCCGTTCTCCGCCACCGGTCTGTCACCGGTTCCCGGACACCCCGGGAGTGACGGTCCGTTGCACCCGTCCGGCGCAGCCGGGAGGATCGCCGGTAGGGGCGGGCGCCGCGCCCGGCCGGTCGGAAATCGGCCCGCGGACCCGCTCCGCACCCCGACCGTTCGTCCACCACCCGAGTGAGAAGGTGCCCATGCAGGCGTCACCGCCCCGACCGCTGCGGCGGCTGCCCGTGATTCCGGCCACGGCGGTCGAACGGTGACCGGGCCCCTGCTCGGCGCGACGGCGGGCCTGCTGCTCGCCCCGCTCCTGCGGCTCGCCGCCGTCCGGTACGCCGTCCCGTACGGCGAACCGCTGCGGGACGCCTGCCCGGCCTGCCGGACGCCGCTGCGGCTGCCGGCGCCGACCGGACGCTGCCGGGGCTGCCGGGAGCGGGTGGGACCGGCGCCGTGGCTGCCGGAGCTGGCGGCGGTCGCGGCGTTCGGGCTGCTCAACGCGCGGGACGGGCTGCCGCCCGGGCTGGTCGCCGTGCTGTGGTGGGTGGCCGCCGCGGGGGTGGCACTCGGCTTCGTCGACGCGGCCGTGCACCGGCTGCCGGACGCCCTGACGCTGCCCGCCTTCCTGGGCACGGCGGTCCTGCTCACCACGGCCGCCCTGCTGGAGGGACGGCCCGACGTGCTGCTGCGCTGCCTCGCGGCGGCCGGGGCGATGGGGGCCTTCTACGGGGTGCTGGCCCTGGTCGCGCCGATCGGCCTGGGCGACGCCAAGCTCGCGCCGACGCTCGGGGCGGTGCTGGGGTGGTACGGCTGGGGCGCCGTCCTGGGCGGGCTCTTCCTCGGCTTCCTGCTGGCCGGCCTCTGGGGCGCCGCCCTCCTGCTCACCGGCCGGGCCGGCCGCGACGACCCCCTCCCCTTCGGCCCCTTCATGCTCCTCGGCACCCTCGCCGCCCTCACCGCCGCCGCCTGACCCGCCGCAGGCGCCACCTCCCCTCCCCCCTCCCCCCGCCGCGCCGCCGGGCGGTCCGGCGCTCCGGCATCATGGGCAGGGGCTTCGACCGGAACGGAAGAGACATCGTGGGTAAGCGCAGCAGGAGCGGCCGGGACACGGCGTCCGGTTCGGCCGAGGGTCGGCTGCTGGAGGAGGCGGTCCGGCAGGTCGTGGTGGCCCCGGAGGACGGGCTGGACCTCGCGCTGGACACCGGCGCCTCCCTGCTGGCGGCCTCCGCCGCGCAGTGGCCCGCGGTCGGCCGGGCGCTGCTGGCGTACGCCGACACCGCGGTGGGCCGCTGCTGGTCGGCCGGCTGGCGTCCCGCGGACCTGGCGCGGGTGGTGCGCCGCGAGCTGAAGCCGGTACACCTGGCGCTGGCCGTCGACCTGATCGCCGCGGAGGGCCGCCGGTACCCGGCCGCCGCGCTGGACCGCCGCTGGCGGGAGCAGGTGCGCGAGCTGGAGGCCGAGCCGTGGTGGGCGGACGACGAGAGGTACCTGCCGGCCTTCGCCCACGCGCACCGGCTGGACCGCTTCGCCGCGGCGACCGCCGTCCTGGAGCTGCTGCGCAGCTGGGGCCGGCTGCCCCCGATCGCCCCGGTCGGCCCGGTGCCCGGGCGGGCGCCGCGGGTGGAGCGGGCCGCGTCGGGCCCGGTGCCGGGTGAGCCGCGGATGCTGTCGCGGATCCGGGCGCTGCTGGCGAAGGCCGAGTCGACGGAGTTCCCGGAGGAGGCCGAGGCGCTGACGGCGAAGGCGCAGCAGCTGATGGCCCAGCACAGCATCGACGAGGCGCTGCTGGCGGTCGGCGCTCCGGCCGGGAACGCCCCGGGTGCGCTGCGGATCGGGGTGGACAACCCGTACGAGGGCCCGAAGACGATGCTGCTGGACGCGGTGGCGGCGGCCAACCGGTGCCGGGTGGTGTGGGCGAAGGAGTTCGGGTTCTGCACGGTGATCGGCTTCGACGCCGATCTGGACGGCGTGGAGCTGCTGTACACCTCGCTGCTGGTGCAGGCGACGGCGGCGGTGAACCGGGAGGGGGCCCGCCAGCACCTGGACGGCGCCTCCCGGACGAAGGCGTTCCGGCAGTCGTTCCTGGTGGCGTACGCGGCGCGGATCCGGGAGCGGCTGGCGGCGGCCACCGAGCGGGCGACGAGCGATGCGGCGGCCGGGCGGCATGTGCGCGAGGACGGCACCGAGGAGCGCCTGGTGCCGGACGAGCGGCTGCTGCCGGCGCTGGCGGCGCGGACGGAGGCGGTGGACCAGGAGGTCGGCCGGATGTTCCCGAAGCTGGTGTCGCAGCGGGTGCGGGTGAGCGACGGGGAGGGCTGGGCGGCGGGCCGGGCCGCCGCCGACCGGGCCGCGCTGGGGGCGGGCGCGGGCGAGCTGCGCCGCTGACGCCGGCCGGCGGTTCCCGGCGGGCCCGTCACACCGCCTCCGCCGGTCGTCCACGGCTCCTCCCGGTGCGCCGTCGCGGCCCCGGTCGCCGCCCGCCGTGCCCCGCGGGGCGGCCCGGGTGACAGTGATACAACGGACGCCGGTAGAGGCGAGGGGGAGAAGTGTCGGCGACCGTGACCGAGGCGCGCTACACGGACCGGGTGCGCGGTGCGCTGCTGGGCGGTGCGGTCGGGGACGCCCTCGGCTGGCCGGTGGAGTTCCAGCAGCTGTACCAGATCCGGGAGCAGTACGGCCCGGAGGGCGTCACGGGGCTGCCGACGGGCGGCCGGATCGCCGAGGTCACCGACGACACCCAGATGACGCTGTTCACGGCGGAGGGCCTGATCCGCGGTTTCGTGCGCGGGTGGACGGGCGGCGGCGGTTCGGTCCCGGAGGCGGTGCACGGCGCGTACCAGCGCTGGTTGCTGACGCAGCAGCACGGGTCGCCGGACAGCACGCAGCCGGGGGTGCCGTACGACGGCTGGCTGCTGCGGCAGCCGTTCCTGTACGCGCGGCGGGCTCCCGGCAACGCCTGTCTGAGCGGGACGGCGTACCACCGGCAGTTCGAGCCGCCGTCGGCGCCGGGGCGGCCGGGGCCGATCAACGCGCACTCCAAGGGCTGCGGGACGGTGATGCGTTCGGCGCCGTTCGGGCTGGCGCGGCTGGGGCCGGAGCAGGCGTTCGGGCTGGCCGCGCAGTGCGCGCAGCTGACCCACGGGCATCCGACGGGCTATCTGGCGGCGGGGGCGTTCGCCGCGCTGGTCGAGCGGGTGGCGGGCGGCGCGCCGCTGTGGACGGCGGTCGGGGAGACCATCGAGCAGACGGCCGAGCAGCCGCGCTCGGAGGAGACCGTCCGGGCGCTGCGCCGGGCGGTGCGGGTGGCCGAGGAGGGCGGGCCGTCGGCGGACGCGGTGGAGCGGGTCGGGCTGGGCTGGATCGCCGAGGAGTGCCTGGCGATCGCGGTGTACTGCGCGCTGGCCGCCGCTCCCGGGCCCGATCCGGCCCGGGAGGCGCTGCTGCTGTCGGTGAACCATTCGGGCGACAGCGATTCCACCGGCGCGGTCTGCGGCAACCTGGTCGGTGCCGTGTACGGGGCGGCGGCGCTGCCGGGCGACTGGACGGAGGCGGTGGAGGGCCGGGAGGTGCTGCTGCGGGTCGCGGACGACCTGGTGGTGCTGTTCGGCAGCCGCGATCCGGCGCACCCGGCGCTGGAGGACCGCTACCCGCCGCACTGACGGACTCCCGCGCGTTCAGTGCGCCGCGGGGTCGGTGACCTGGCCGAGGAAGAGCGGGCGGCCGGTCGCGGTGTCGCGGATCAGGAAGACGAAGGGCCGGTCGATGCGGAGCCGGACGGGGTCCTGGACGGCGGGTGCGGCGCCGGCCTCGCCGACCACGGCGCTGCCGGCCGCGGCGACGGTGCCCTCCTCGTCGACCTCGACGGTGGCCCGCTGCACGACGTCGCCGACCTTGATCGGCTGCTTGCTGCCGGGGGCGGGGATGCCGCTGAGGTCGGCCGCGTCGAAGGCGGCGTTCACCCCGAGCGCGCGCAGCGCGGGGACGAGGCTGCCGCCGGTCTCGAAGCGGAAGCGCGGCACGGTGAGGTCGACCTTGCGTTCGGCGAGGGTGTCCAGGATGCCGTCGAGCTGGGCCCCGTCCAGGGCGCGGACGAAGGCGTCGAAGCCGCCCTGCGCGGGGACGATCAGGTCCATCGCCAGGGTGCTGTCGGCGTAGGGGAGTTCGACGGCGGCCCAGGGGCGGCCGAGGATGCCGCCGGTGCCCTCGGCGTAGCGGAGCCGGCCGGTGCGCTGCATGCTGCTGACGTTCGCGGTGGTGCCGTCGAGGCGGTGGAAGGGGCGGTCGGCGGTGTCGGCCTTCTTGAACTTCGCGGCCCACTCGCCCTTCAGGTAGAGGGCGTCGGTGAGGATGAGCTGGGTGGTGGGGGTGACCGTGCCGGCGCCGAGGAGTTCCTTGATCCGTCCCTCGGTGTCCTTCTCGACCTGCTGGTTGACGGCCTTGCGGGCGGCGTCCGGGTCCTTGGCGAAGTCGGTGGTGCGCACGCCGGTGTCGAAGGCGCCGGCGAGGGTGTCGAGGTAGCCGGGGGCGAGGTCGAGGCCCTGCCGGACGTAGAGGTTGTCGGTCTGCCGCAGGACGAGCCGGCCCTTGGCGCCGGCGGTGGTGCTGCGGTTGAGGGCGCCGGTGGCGTGGGCGTAGTCGGCCGGGGCGAGGTCGGTGTGCAGGGCCCGGGCGAGTTCCTCGGCGGTGGCGCCCTTGGCGCCGGGCAGCAGCATGGCGAGCACGGTGGACAGGCCGGTCGGGGAGAGCACCAGGTTGCGGTCCTTGCCGCCGGGGGCGGCGGCGAGGGCGCGGTACAGGTCGAGGCCGAACGCGGTGGTGGCGTCGGCGGTGGCGGTGAGCCGGGCCGGGTCGGCGGTCGGCGGGGTCGCGGGCGCGGCGGCCCGGACCAGGACGACGGCCTCGCGGCGGGCGTCGGTCGCGCCGCAGCCGGTGAGCAGCGGCGCGGCGAGGGCGGCGGCGAGCAGCAGGGCGGCCGGGCGGCGGCGGTGAGGGTGTGTCATGGCGGTTCGACGCGGCGGGTGCCGGGCCGGTTCCGGGCCGGGGCGGGTGGTCGGGGACCGCCGGCCCGGGCCCGGTCCGCGGTTCAGTCCCAGAGCGCGCCGAGGGCGAGGAGTTCGTCGCGGTACTCGATGCGCTCGACCCAGTCGGCGGGCCAGGCGTCGGCCCCGAGGTGGGCGCCGGCGAAGGCGCCGGCCAGGCAGGCGATGGAGTCGGAGTCGCCGGAGGAGTAGGCGCCGCGGCGGACGGCGGCGACCGGGTCCTCGGGCAGCAGCAGGAAGCAGAGCAGGCCGGTGGCGAGGGCCTCCTCGGCGATCCAGCCCTCGCCGGTGGCCAGGCAGGGGTCGGTCTCGACGTCCCCGGCGGCGACCGCCCGGTCGACCCGGTCGAGGACGGCCAGGCACTCGTCCCAGCCGCGGGTGATGAAGTGCTCGGGGGAGGGGTCGTGGGCCTGCGCGGCGAGGTCGCCGAGCCAGTACGCGTCGTAGCGGCCGCGGTTGGCCAGCGCGTACGCCCGCAGGACGGCGGTCAGGCCGGCGGGCGGCAGGCCCTCGGCGAGCTTGCGGACGGCGTACGCGGTGAGGTCGCTGGCGGCGAGCGCGGTGGGGTGGCCGTGGGTGAGCCCGGACTGCAGCTGGGCGGCACCGGCGAGGGTGCGGGCGTCCAGGTCGCGGATCAGGCCGATCGGGGCGACCCGCATGTTGGCCCCGCAGCCCTTGGAGCCGAGGTCGCTGGCGTCCTGCCAGCGGCGGTCGGCGGTGCTGAGCCGCTGGCAGGCGCGCATGCAGGTGCCGCCGGGGGCGCGGTTGTTCTCCGGGGAGCGCCACCAGTCGACGAACTCCTCGCGCACCGGCCGCTCCAGGCGCAGCGGGGTGAGCGGCCCGCGCTCCAGGGCGGTGCGCAGGCCGCGGCCGAGGGCGAGGGTCATCTGGGTGTCGTCGGTGACCATGGCCTTCGCCGGCAGCGGCAGGTGCCGCCAGTCCGGGTGGCTCGACGCGATCGTCTCGACCGTGCTGAACTCGGTGAGCCGCCCGAGGGCGTCCCCGATCGCCAGCCCCAGCAGTGCTCCGGTCGCCTTGCCCATGTGGCCCCTCCCCCGTGGTCCGTCGTGCGGATCCCGTGTCTAGACTCTGCCCGGCCGATCCTGCCGGGCGCCGACAGGACCGACCGGACAGAGCCTAGATTTCGACCAGCAGTTCTTCGAGCCCGCGGATGACGTAGCCGGGCTGCCAGGCGGGCTCGCGGACCAGCCGCAGGCCGGGGGCCCGGCGCAGCAGCGCCCCGTAGGACTCGGTGAGCTCAAGTCTGGCAAGCGGAGCGCCGAGACAGAAGTGGATTCCGGCGCCGAAGGTGATGTGCGGGTTGTCGGTGCGGCCGAGGTCGAGCCGGTCGGGGTCGGCGAAGCGGGCGGGGTCGCGGTTGGCGGAGCCGAAGAGCAGGGCGATCTCGGAGCCGCGCGGGATCGTGGTGCCGCGGACCTCGATGTCCTCCAGCACCCAGCGCTCGAACATCTGCAGCGGGGTGTCCCAGCGCATCAGCTCCTCGACGGCGGTGGGCAGCAGGTCGTCCACCGCGCCGCGCAGCCGGGCGAGTTCGCCGGGGTTGCGGAAGAGCGCCCACCAGCCGTTGCCGGTGGTGTTGACGGTCGCCTCGTGGCCGGCGTTGAGCAGCAGCACGCAGGTGGAGACGAGTTCCTGCTCGCTGAGCGCGTCGGAGCCGTCCTGCGCCTGGATCAGCGCGCTGATGAGGTCGTCGCCGGGGTCGGCGCGGCGTTCGCGGATCAGGGCGCGCAGGTAGTCGGAGAACTCGGTGCTCGCGGTGACGGCCCGGCGGGCGGCCTCCTCGGTCGGGTTGAGCTCGAACATGCCGGTGATGTCGGCGGACCACGGCCGCAGCAGGTGCCGGTCGGCCTCCGGGACGCCGAGCATCTCGGCGATGACGGCGACCGGCAGCGGCTCGGCGACGGCGGCGATCAGGTCGCCGCCGCCGTCGGCGAGCAGCCGGTCGACGAGTTCGCCGGCCGTCCGGCGCACGGTGGGCCGCAGCCCCTCGACCATGCGCGGGGTGAAGGCCTTGGAGACCAGCCGGCGGATCCGGGTGTGGTCGGGGGCCTCCAGGTCGAGCAGCCCGTTGTCGTTGAGGGTGTGGAACGGTTCGTGCGCCGGGTCGGGCGCGGGCCGGCCGAACTCCTCGTGGCTGAAGCGGTGGGTGTAGGTGCGGCCCAGCCGGCGGTCCCGCAGCAGCGCGCTGACGTCCTCGTGGCGGGAGACCAGCCACTGGCCGGTCGGCTCGAAGTACGTCACGGGGGCGTGTGCGCGCAGTTCGGCGTACGCGTCGTAGGGGTGGGCCACGAACGCCGCGGACCAGGGGTCGAACTTCGCCGTCGTCATCGGTCGATCACTCCAGCCGTGAGGGGGGTAGCCGGATGATCATCGTACGCAGACGGCCCGTTCGGTCCAGAGCCCGCCGGGGGGGGCTACTCCCCCGACGGCAGGCCGGCGTCCCCGCGCAGCCGCCGGACCAGTGCCGGCAGCGCCCGGGAGATCGGCTCCCGGATCACCTCGGCCGCGGCCTCGTCGAAGGGCGTCGGCTCGCCGTTCATCACGATCAGCCGGGCACCGCTCTTCACCGCGTTGTACGGCAGCGCGGCGACCGGGAAGACCTGGAGGCTGGTGCCGACGGCGACGAACAGGTCGCAGGCCCGGGCGATGGAGTCGGCCTGCTGCAGCACCACCGGGTCGAGGGATTCGCCGAACATCACGGTGCAGGGCCGCAGCACGCCGCCGCAGGCCGTGCAGGCGGGGTCCGTCTCGCCGGCCTCCACCCGCTCCAGCGCCTGTCCCATGGGGCCGCGCACGCCGCAGTCCTGGCACTTCACCTCGCGGGCGGTGCCGTGCAGTTCGAGCACCTTGCGGGCGGGCAGCCCGGCCCGCTGGTGCAGCCCGTCGACGTTCTGGGTGAGCACCCGTACCGGCAGTCCGGAGCGCTCCAGTTCGACCAGGGCCCGGTGGCCGTCGTTGGGTTCGGCGGCGAGTGCGCCGACCTCGCGGCGCATCCGCCAGGACCGCCGGCGGACCTCCGGATCCGCCAGGTAGGGGCCGATGGTGACGAGCTGTTGGGCGTCCGGGTCGCGCTGCCAGAGGCCCTGCGGGCCGCGGTAGTCGGGGATGCCGGAGTCGGTGGAGATCCCGGCGCCGGTGAGGACGGCGATCAGCGGGCGCTTGGCGGTCATGCCCCGGACGGTACGGCCCGCCCGCCCGGCGCGCCACCGGAAATCGCGGCGGCCCGGGGCGGCGGTCTCAGCCCTCGCCGGCCACCACCGCGCCCGCCTCGTAGGCGAAGACCACCGCGTGCACCCGGTCCCGCAGGCCCAGCTTGCTCAGGACGTTGCTGACGTGTGTCTTCACCGTGTGCTCGCTCACCGTGAGTTCGGTGGCGATCTCCGCGTTGGAGAGTCCGCGGGCCAGCAGCCGCAGGGTCTCCTGCTCGCGCCCGGTCAGCACCTCCAGCAGCCGGGAGGGCGCCCGGACGGCCTGGGCCGACTGCGCGTCCCCGCCCGGGCGGCGGGCCGCGAACTCCCCGATCAGCCGGCGGGTCACCGAGGGCGCCAGCAGCGCCTCCCCGGAGGCCACCATCCGGACGCCGTGCGCCAGGTCGTCCCGGCGGACGTCCTTGAGCAGGAAGCCGCTCGCCCCGGCGTACAGCGCGTCGAAGACGTAGTCGTCGATGTCGAAGGTGGTCAGCATGATCACCCTGGTCGACGGGGACTCGGCGCAGACCCGCCGGGCGGCCTCCAGCCCGTCCATCACCGGCATCCGGACGTCCAGCAGCAGCACGTCCGGGCCGTGCGCGCGGACCGCCTCGACCGCCTCGGCGCCGTTGGACGCCTCCGCGACCACCTCGATGTCCGGCTGCGCGTCCAGGATCATGCTGAACCCGGCCCGCACCAGCTCCTGGTCGTCGGCGACGACCACCCGTATCACGCTCATCCGCCCACCTTCTCCAACTCGCCCGCGCCCAGCGGCAGCCGGGCGTTCACCAGGAACCCGCTGCCGTCCGCCCCGGGCCCCGCCTCGGCCCGTCCGCCGACCGCCGCGGCGCGCTCCCGGATGCCGACCAGGCCCCGTCCGCCGGACCAGTCGCTCACCGCGCGCTCGGGCCGGCGCCGCACCCCGTGCCCGTTGTCCGACACCACGACCTCCAGCACCTCGCCCGCGCGGACCACCCGCACCTCCACCCGGTCGGCGCTCGCGTGCTTGACGGTGTTGGTCAGCGCCTCCTGCACGATCCGGTAGGCCGCCGCCTCCACCTCGGCGGGCAGCGCCGCGCCGCCCGCCTCCAGTTCGAGTTCCACCCGCATCCCGGCCGCGCGCACCCGCTCGGCCAGCGCCGGGAGTTCCGTCAGCCGGGGCTGCGGGGCCAGCTGCGGGGCCGCGCCCTCCTCCTTCAGGACCCCGAGCACCCGCCGCAGTTGGACCATGGCGTCGCGCCCCGAGTCGGCGATGGTGTCGAAGGTCTTCACGGCGCGGTCCGGGTCGCTGTGCACCACCAGCGGGCCGGCCTCGGCCTGGATCACCATCAGCGAGACGGCGTGCGCGAGGATGTCGTGCATCTCACGGGCGATCCGGGCCCGCTCCTCGGCCACCGCCCGCTGGCCGGCCTCGTCCGCCCGCTCGGCCTCCACCCGGGCCAGTCGGCGCAGTTCGCGCACCAGCGAGCCGAAGACGAAGGCCCCGACGGAGGTGAGGACGGAGAACAGCATCCCGTTGAGCGACCGGGTGCCGACCATGTTGGCGGCCACCAGCACCGCCAGCGCCACCCAGCGCTGCCAGTCCTTGGCCCGGTCCGCCACCGTGTAGGTGGCGATCACCAGGTAGAGCGGCAGCTGCGGCATCGCCGAGTGGGCGACCACCGAGACGACCGCCGACACCCCGCCGCTGAGGGCCATCACCGTCATCGGCGCCCGCTGCCGCCAGGGCAGCGGCGCCGCGGTGCCCAGCGCGAGCAGGTAGACGCCCCACGGGTGGTCCACCACGTCGTGGTACACCACCCAGAGCGAGACGGCCGCCGAGCAGAGCGCCAGCAGGGTGTCCGTCACGTACGGGTTGATCCCGGCGAACCACGTCCGCCAGGCCCGCAGCCATGTGAACCGGTCCACGTCCACCCCTCCCCGGTAGCCGGGGAGCCCTCCCCCGCGGAGAAGATCATGCCCTACCGGCAGGACCGCGGGGACGGGTCGATCAGCCACCCGTGACCGTCACCCGGCCGGTCTCGGCCCGCGCCGAGATGCTCCGCGAGGACCCGTCGTTGCGGGGCACGTCCACCTTCTCGCCGCCGGTCGCGGCGTTGGCGTCGACCTTGTACGACTCGCCGGACGGCACCTTCACCTGGACGTCGCCGGTCTCGGCCTTGGCGACCACGCTGACCGGGCTCGCCTTGAACGCCACGTTGATGCCGCCGGTGCCGGTGGTGACCTCGGCCTTCTGCGAGCCCAGGTCGGTGCCCTCGACCACCCCGGTGCCGGTCTTCACCGCCACCTCGCCGGCCAGCCCGACCAGCTTCACGTCGCCGGTGCCGGTCTTCACCGCCACCTTCGTCCCGGCCGGGACGGTCACCTCGTACGCGACCCCGCAGTCCTTGCAGTCGGGGTAGGTCAGGGTCAGCGTGCCGTCCTTCACCGCGTGGGTGGTCTTCGGCGCCTCGCCCTTGTAGGTCTTCTTCTCGACGACCTGGACGTCCCCGCCCGCCTTGACCACGACCGGGCCCGTCCGCCCCTCGACCACCAGCGCACTGACCGCCTCGGACACGCCGTAGCGGTCGACCTTCTCCTGGTCGGCGTCCTCCCCGACACAGGCCGCCGTCCCCAGCAGCACCGTTCCGGTGATCGCCAGCGCACCCAGTACCCGCTTCATCTCCCGACCCCTTCGCACTCGGTTTCCGTTACCGAAACCATCCCGCACGAGGGCCCTCCCCCGCCTCGCCCGCCCGGCCCATTCCTCGGCCTCCCCCGCACGGGCGAGGAATCGCCGGAAACGCCGCAGGGCGGTCACCCCGTGGAGGGTGACCGCCCTGCGATCAATGCCCGTGGCCGGGCGGTGACGCGACTCAGCCGGTGTACGGACCGTAGTCGTAGTCGTCCAGCGGGACCGCCTGGCCGGAGCCGGCGCCGAAGGGCGACAGGTCGTAGTCGTCGTAGCCGACGGCCGAGTACATCGCGGCCTTGGCCTCCTCGGTCGGCTCGACCCGGATGTTGCGGTAGCGGGGCAGACCCGTACCGGCCGGGATGAGCTTACCGAGGATGACGTTCTCCTTGAGGCCCAGCAGCGGGTCCGACTTGGCGTGGATCGCCGCGTCGGTGAGGACCCGGGTCGTCTCCTGGAAGGAGGCGGCCGACAGCCAGGACTCGGTGGCCAGCGAGGCCTTGGTGATACCCATCAGCTGCGGACGGCCGGAGGCGGGGTGACCGCCCTCGGAGACCACGCGACGGTTCTCCTGCTCGAAGCGGCCGCGCTCGACGAGCTCGCCCGGGAGCAGCTCGGCGTCGCCCGACTCGATGATCGTCACGCGGCGGAGCATCTGCCGGATGATGATCTCGATGTGCTTGTCGTGGATCGACACACCCTGCGAGTTGTAGACCTTCTGGACCTCGGCGACCAGGTGGACCTGGACGGCGCGCTGGCCCATGATCCGCAGCACGTCGTGCGGGTTGGTGGCACCCATGGTCAGCTTCTGGCCGACCTCGACCGCCTCGCCCTCGCTGACGAGCAGCTTCACACGCTTCGAGACCGGGTAGGCGATCTCGTCGGTGCCGTCGTCCGGCGTGACGACCAGCTTGCGGGTCTTCTCGGTGTCCTCGATGCGGACCCGGCCCTGCGCCTCCGAGATCGGGGCCACACCCTTGGGGGTACGGGCCTCGAAGAGCTCGACGACACGCGGCAGACCCTGGGTGATGTCGTCACCGGCCACACCACCGGTGTGGAAGGTACGCATCGTCAGCTGGGTACCGGGCTCACCGATGGACTGGGCGGCGATGATGCCGACCGCCTCACCGATGTCGACCAGCTTGCCGGTGGCCAGCGAGCGCCCGTAGCACATGGCGCAGGTGCCGACGGCCGACTCGCAGGTCAGGATCGAGCGGGTCTTGACCTCGCCGACGCCGTGGCGGATCAGCTCGTCGATCAGCACGTCACCGAGGTCGGTGTTCGCGGTGGCGAGGAGCTTGCCGTCGACGGTGATGTCCTCGGCGAGCATGCGGGCGTAGACGCTGGTCTCGACGTCGTCGGCCTTGCGCAGCACGCCGTCCGCGCCGACCGAGCCGATCGACAGCTTCAGGCCGCGCTCGGTCCGGCAGTCCTCCTCGCGGATGATGACGTCCTGGGAGACGTCGACCAGACGACGGGTGAGGTAGCCGGAGTCGGCGGTGCGGAGCGCGGTGTCGGCCAGACCCTTACGGGCACCGTGGGTGGAGATGAAGTACTCCAGCACGGACAGGCCCTCGCGGAAGGACGCCTTGATGGGACGCGGGATCGTCTCGTTCTTGGCGTTCGACACCAGACCACGCATACCGGCGATCTGGCGCATCTGCATCATGTTTCCACGGGCGCCCGAGTCGACCATCATGAAGATGGGGTTCGTCTTCGGGAAGTTCGCGGCCATGGCGTCCGCGACCTCGTTGGTCGCCTGGGTCCAGATGCCGACGAGCTCCTGCTTGCGCTCGTCGTTGGTGATCAGACCGCGCTCGTACTGCTTCTGGACCTTCTCCGCCTTCGCCTCGAAGCCCTCCAGGATCTGGGGCTTGCTCGGCGGGACGATGACGTCCGAGATCGAGACGGTGACACCCGAACGGGTCGACCAGTGGAAGCCGGCCGCCTTCAGGTTGTCCAGGGTCGCCGCGACGACGACCTTGGGGTAGCGCTCGGCCAGGTCGTTGACGATCGCGGAGAGCTGCTTCTTGCCCACCTCGTAGTCGACGAACGGGTAGTCCTCGGGCAGCAGCTCGTTGAAGAGCGCACGGCCCAGGGTGGTGGTCAGACGGAAGGACTCGCCCTCGGTCCAGTACGTGCCCTCGCCGCCGTCGGGGTCGACCGGCGGGGTCCAGCCGCGCGGCGGGACGGTGCCGACCGGCAGCCGCAGCTCGATCGGGGCCTGGACGGCCAGCTCGCGGGCGTCGAAGGCCATGATCGCCTCGGCGGTCGACGAGAAGGAGCGGCCGGCGCCCTTCACGTCCTCGCGGTCCGAGGTGAGGAAGAACAGGCCCAGCACCATGTCCTGGGTCGGCATGGTGACGGGGCGACCGTCGGCCGGCTTCAGGATGTTGTTCGAGGACAGCATCAGGATGCGGGCCTCGGCCTGCGCCTCCGCGGAGAGCGGCAGGTGGACGGCCATCTGGTCACCGTCGAAGTCCGCGTTGAACGCGGTGCAGACGAGCGGGTGGATCTGGATGGCCTTGCCCTCGACCAGCTGCGGCTCGAAGGCCTGGATGCCGAGGCGGTGCAGGGTGGGCGCACGGTTCAGCAGGACGGGGTGCTCGGCGATGACCTCTTCGAGGACGTCCCACACGACCGGGCGGGCGCGCTCGACCATGCGCTTGGCCGACTTGATGTTCTGCGCGTGGTTCAGGTCGACCAGGCGCTTCATCACGAACGGCTTGAAGAGCTCCAGCGCCATGGCCTTGGGCAGACCGCACTGGTGCAGCTTGAGCTGCGGGCCGACGACGATGACCGAACGGGCCGAGTAGTCGACGCGCTTGCCGAGCAGGTTCTGGCGGAAACGACCCTGCTTGCCCTTCAGCATGTCGCTGAGGGACTTCAGCGGGCGGTTGCCCGGGCCGGTGACCGGACGGCCGCGGCGGCCGTTGTCGAACAGCGCGTCGACGGCCTCCTGCAGCATGCGCTTCTCGTTGTTCACGATGATCTCGGGGGCACCGAGGTCGAGAAGGCGCTTCAGGCGGTTGTTGCGGTTGATGACGCGGCGGTACAGGTCGTTCAGGTCGGAGGTCGCGAAGCGGCCACCGTCCAGCTGCACCATCGGACGCAGGTCCGGCGGGATGACCGGGACGCAGTCCAGCACCATGCCGTTGGGCTTGTTGGTGGTCTGCAGGAACGCGGAGACGACCTTGAGGCGCTTGAGCGCACGGGTCTTCTTCTGGCCCTTGCCGGTGCGGATGATCTCGCGCAGGCGCTCGGACTCCTCCGCCAGGTCGAAGGTCTCCAGGCGGTCCTTGAGGGCCGCCGCGCCCATCGAGCCGGAGAAGTAGGTGCCGAAGCGGTCGCGCAGCTCGCGGTAGAGCAGCTCGTCGCCCTCCAGGTCCTGGACCTTGAGGTTCTTGAAGCGGGCCCACACCTCGTCGAGGCGGTCGAGCTCGCGCTGCGCGCGGTCGCGCAGCTGCTTCATCTCGCGCTCGGCGCCCTCGCGCACCTTGCGGCGCACGTCGGCCTTGGCGCCCTCGGCCTCCAGCTCGGCCAGGTCGGTCTCGGCCTTCTTGGCGCGGGCTTCGAGGTCCGCGTCGCGGCGGTTCTCGATCTGCTGGCGCTCGACGGAGACGTGCGCCTCCAGGGACGGCAGGTCGCGCTGGCGGCGCTCGTCGTCGACCCAGGTGATCATGTAGGCGGCGAAGTAGATGACCTTTTCGAGGTCCTTCGGCGCCAGGTCGAGCAGGTAGCCCAGACGGGACGGCACGCCCTTGAAGTACCAGATGTGGGTGACCGGGGCGGCCAGCTCGATGTGGCCCATCCGCTCACGGCGCACCTTGGCGCGGGTCACCTCGACGCCGCAGCGCTCACAGATGATGCCCTTGAAGCGGACGCGCTTGTACTTGCCGCAGTAGCACTCCCAGTCCCGGGTCGGACCGAAGATCTTCTCGCAGAAGAGTCCGTCCTTTTCGGGCTTCAGGGTGCGGTAGTTGATGGTCTCCGGCTTCTTGACCTCGCCGTGCGACCACTGGCGGATGTCGTCGGCGGTGGCCAGGCCGATGCGGAGCTCGTCGAAGAAGTTGACGTCAAGCACTGGTCGTCAAGCCCTCTTTCGTAAGTCGAGAGTCGTTCGTTTGGTCTGAGGGGGGCCTGGGGGCGGGCCGGCTCCCGGCGAGGGAGCCGGCCCCACCTCCGTCAGACCTCTTCGACGCTGCTCGGCTCGCGCCGGGACAGGTCGATGCCGAGCTCCTCGGCAGCGCGGAACACGTCCTCGTCGGAGTCCCGCATCTCGATGGACTGGCCGTCCGAGGACAGCACCTCCACATTGAGGCAGAGCGACTGCATTTCCTTGATGAGGACCTTGAAGGACTCGGGAATGCCGGGCTCGGGGATGTTCTCGCCCTTGACGATCGCCTCGTACACCTTCACGCGGCCGAGGACGTCGTCGGACTTGATGGTGAGCAGCTCCTGCAGCGCGTAGGCCGCGCCGTACGCCTCAAGGGCCCACACCTCCATCTCACCGAAGCGCTGACCACCGAACTGCGCCTTACCACCGAGCGGCTGCTGGGTGATCATCGAGTACGGGCCGGTCGAACGGGCGTGCAGCTTGTCGTCGACCAGGTGGTGCAGCTTGAGGATGTACATGTAGCCGACCGAGATCGGCATCGGGAACGGCTCGCCGGAGCGGCCGTCGTACAGCCGGGCCTTGCCGGTGGAGTTCACCAGGCGCTCACCGTCACGGGTGAGGGTGGTGTGGTCCAGCAGACCGGTGATCTCGTCCTCGCGGGCGCCGTCGAAGACCGGGGTGGCGAGGTTGGTGCCGCCCTCGACCGTGTCGGCGCCGATCGCCTGGAGGCGCTGGGCCCACTCGTCCGCGAGGCCGGAGACGTCCCAGCCCTGCTGGGCGAGCCAGCCGAGGTGGATCTCCAGGACCTGTCCCGGGTTCATTCGGGACGGGACACCCAGCGGGTTCAGGATGATGTCGACCGGGGTGCCGTCCTCCAGGAACGGCATGTCCTCGACCGGCAGGATCTTGGAGATGACACCCTTGTTGCCGTGGCGGCCGGCGAGCTTGTCACCGTTGGTGATCTTGCGCTTCTGGGCGACGTAGACGCGGACCAGCTGGTTGACGCCGGGGGGGAGCTCGTCGCCCTCCTCGCGGTCGAACACGCGCACGCCGATGACCTTGCCGGACTCACCGTGCGGGACCTTCAGCGAGGTGTCGCGGACCTCACGGGCCTTCTCGCCGAAGATCGCGCGGAGCAGGCGCTCCTCCGGGGTCAGCTCGGTCTCACCCTTGGGGGTGACCTTGCCGACCAGGATGTCGCCGGTGACGACGTCGGCGCCGATGCGGATGATGCCGCGCTCGTCGAGGTCGGCGAGGACCTCCTCGGAGACGTTCGGGATGTCCCGGGTGATCTCCTCGGGGCCGAGCTTGGTGTCACGGGCGTCGACCTCGTGCTCCTCGATGTGGATCGAGGAGAGGACGTCGTCCTGCACGAGGCGCTGCGACAGGATGATCGCGTCCTCGTAGTTGTGGCCCTCCCACGACATGAACGCCACGAGGAGGTTCTTGCCGAGCGCCATCTCGCCCTGGTCGGTGCACGGGCCGTCGGCCAGCACCTGGCCGGCCTCGACCCGGGCGCCCTCGTCCACGAGCACCTTCTGGTTGAAGGCGGTGCCCTGGTTGGAGCGGGTGAACTTGGCGGCGCGGTACGTGGTGTACGTGCCGTCGTCGTTGGCCACGGTGACGTAGTCGGCGGAGACCTCCTGGACGACACCGGCCTTGTCGGCGGTGATGACGTCCTGGGCGTCCACGGCGCAGCGGTACTCCATGCCCGTACCGACCAGCGGGGCCTCGCTCTTCAGCAGCGGCACCGCCTGGCGCATCATGTTCGAGCCCATGAGCGCGCGGTTGGCGTCGTCGTGCTCCAGGAACGGGATCATGGCGGTCGCGACCGACACCATCTGGCGCGGCGAGACGTCCATGTAGTCGATCTCGGTGCCCGGGATGTAGTCGATCTCGCCGCCGCGGCGGCGGACCAGGACGCGGGGCTCCGCGAAGTGGAGGTCGTTCGTCAGCGGGGCGTTGGCCTGCGCGATGACGTAGCGGTCCTCCTCGTCGGCGGTGAGGTAGTCGACCTTCTCGGTGACGACGCCGTCGACGACCTTGCGGTACGGGGTCTCGATGAAGCCGAAGGCGTTGACCCGGCCGTACGAGGCGAGCGACCCGATCAGACCGATGTTCGGGCCTTCGGGGGTCTCGATCGGACACATGCGCCCGTAGTGCGAGGGGTGCACGTCACGGACCTCGAAGCCGGCGCGCTCACGGGAGAGACCGCCGGGGCCGAGGGCGGACAGACGGCGCTTGTGGGTCAGGCCCGACAGCGGGTTCGTCTGGTCCATGAACTGCGACAGCTGGCTGGTGCCGAAGAACTCCTTGATGGAGGCGACGACCGGCCGGATGTTGATCAGGGTCTGCGGCGTGATCGCCTCGACGTCCTGGGTGGTCATGCGCTCGCGCACGACGCGCTCCATACGGGCGAGACCCGTACGGACCTGGTTCTGGATGAGCTCGCCCACGTTGCGCAGGCGGCGGTTGCCGAAGTGGTCGATGTCGTCGACCTCGACCACGATGTCGCGGCCGGAGTCGTCGCGCCACTCGGCCTCGCCGGCGTGCAGCTTGACCAGGTACTTGATCGCGTTGATGATGTCGGGCTCGGTGAGCACACCGGAGTCCAGCGACTCGGCGTTGCCGAGCTTGCGGTTCACCTTGTAGCGGCCGACCTTCGCGAGGTCGTAGCGCTTCGGGTTGAAGTACAGGTTCTCCAGCAGCGTCTGCGCCGCCTCGCGCGTCGGCGGCTCGCCGGGGCGCAGCTTGCGGTAGATGTCGAGCAGCGCGTCGTCCTGGCCCTGGGTGTGGTCCTTCTCCAGGGTGGCGCGCATCGACTCGTACTCGCCGAACTCTTCGAGAATCATCTCGTTGGTCCAGCCGAGCGCCTTGAGCAGCACGGTGACCGACTGCTTGCGCTTGCGGTCGATGCGCACGCCGACCATGTCGCGCTTGTCGATCTCCATCTCCAGCCAGGCACCGCGCGAGGGGATGACCTTGCAGGAGTAGATGTCCTTGTCGGACACCTTGTCCAGGGTGGAGTCGAAGTACACGCCCGGCGAGCGGACGAGCTGCGAGACGACGACACGCTCGGTGCCGTTGATGATGAACGTGCCCTTGTTCGTCATGAGCGGGAAGTCGCCCATGAAGACCGTCTGGGACTTGATCTCACCGGTCTCGTTGTTGGTGAACTCGGCCGTGACGAAGAGCGGGGCGGCGAACGTGAAGTCGCGGTCCTTGCACTCGTCAATGGAGTTCTTCGGCGGCTCGAAACGGTGGTCGCGGAAGGTCAGCGACATCGACCCACTGAAGTCCTCGATCGGGGAGATCTCCTCGAAGATCTCCTCCAGACCGGACTTCGTGGGGACGTCCAGACCGTTGTCCAGCGCCTCCTCGACCCGGGACTTCCAGGCCGCATTGCCGAGCAGCCAGTCAAAGCTCTCGGTCTGCAGGGCGAGGAGGTTCGGGACCTCAAGGGGCTCCTTGATCTTCGCGAACGAGACGCGGAGCGGGGCGGTGGATGCGGCGGAATTGTTCGAGGCGTTGCGCGGCGCGGCCAAGAGGGGGGTCCTTCCGAGGGCTCGGAGCTCACTACGCGCGTACCAGCCGGGGCCTTGAAGAGGGAGAGTTCCCAGCTCAGGGCAGTGCACGCTCCGGGCGACGAGTCACGGAGCAGCTAACAGGCAGCGCAAAGGGACAGTGTAGCCAAAAGGCACACTGCTGTCCAGCTCTGATTCGGAGACCGAATCGGAGACTCCTCCCGGTAGCCGGGAGGCGCGGACGCTCCCCGGGTACTGCACTGGTACCGCACCGGCCCGGACACTGTCCGGGCCCTGGACTCACGAGGAGTCACTTTCCCTCCGGAGCCGCCGGTTATGCCTCCGGCAGCAGACCAACCGGGCGGGCTCGCCTTGAGAATCGCGCGCCGCGCCTGGTTCGTCAAGGGCCCGCCTCCGGTGCGGGCCTCGACCTGTCTATCGGGCGAGCACCCCCGGACGTTACAGAACCCGTGGTGGGAGGCGCTCCCGACGACAGCGATCACCATACCGGTCCGAACCGACAGTGCCGAGTGCCCTGTGGGCCACACCGGTGGTTCCCGGTCGCCCCGCGCGCCCGCGCCGGCCCGTCCGAACCCGGGATCGCCCAGGGGCGGGGCCCGGGAAGCGCAAACGCCGGACCCGGGAAACGCAGAGGCCGGGCCGACCACCCGCAAGGGTGATCGGCCCGGCCTCGGAGCTCCCGCCCCTCGGAGGGGGCGTGGGGGCGCCTCCCGGCCGCTAGGGCCGGGGGAGAGTCACTTGACGGTGACCTTGGCGCCGGCGGCCTCAAGGGCAGCCTTGGCCTTCTCGGCAACGTCCTTGGCAACCTTCTCCAGGACCTTGGCACCAGCGGTGTCAACGAGGTCCTTGGCCTCCTTCAGGCCGAGGGAGGTCAGGGTGCGCACCTCCTTGATGACCTGGATCTTCTTGTCGCCGGCACCCTCGAGGATGACGTCGAACTCGTCCTGCTCCTCGACGGCCTCGGCGGCCGGGCCGGCGACACCGGCGGCGGCAACGGCGACCGGGGCGGCAGCGGTGACGTCGAACTTGTCCTCGAAGGCCTTCACGAAGGCAGCGAGCTCGATGAGGGTGAGCTCCTCGAACTGCGCGAGCAGCTCGTCCTGGGTCAGCTTCGCCATGATGGCGTCCTTCCACTAAATCGGCAGGTGGTGCCGTATGTACGGGTTGGGCGGGCACGGGCCCGCAGCGAGGCGTGAGCCTGCGGAATTACTCCGCGGCCTCGTCCTCGGCGGCGGGAGCCGGCGTACCGGCACCGCCCTGCTCGACCTTGTCGCGCAGCGCGTCCACAGTGCGGACGAGCTTCGACGGCAGGGCCTGGAAGAGCGCGGCAGCCTGGGACTGCTTGGCCTTCAGGGCACCCGCCAGCTTGGCGAGCAGCACCTCGCGGGACTCGAGGTCCGCGAGCTTCTTGATGTCATCGGCGGACAGCGCCTTGCCATCAAGGACACCGCCCTTGATGATCAGAGCGGGGTTGTCCTTGGCGAAGTCACGCAGAGCCTTCGCCGACTCCACCGGGTCACCGGTGACGAAGGCAACAGCCGTCGGACCGGTGAACTGGTCGTCGAGCTCCGTGATCCCGGCCTCGTTGGCAGCGATCTTGGTCAGCGTGTTCTTCACCACGGCGTACTGGGCGTTGTCGCCCAGCGAGCGACGCAGGGTCTTGACCTGCTTCACCGTCAGACCGCGGTACTCGGTCAGCACGGCCGCGTTCGAGGCGCGGAACTTGTCCGCGATCTCGGCGACGGCAGAAGCCTTGTCGGGCCTAGCCATAGGCTTACGCCTCCTTCCGTGATGTCGAAGTCGGGCCGACCGCGAAAGTCGACCATCGTTGCCTCGGACCGACCGGCGGCCTGGGAAGGAAAGCTCCTGCAGAAAAGCAGATGAGCCCCGGTGCGCAGGCGCACGGGGCTCGGGAGGACCTCGACGGACGGGCGGCATCACGCGGAAGCCACCCGGACCCGGAAGTCCAAGCTCCAGACAAACCTGCGCGGGCTGCTGCGACGGGTCGCAGATCCTTCGGCCCCGTACTCCCTTGCGGGCGTACGGCGACAACCAGCGGTCTTTGGCTCGGCAACTGTAACCGCAGGGGGAAAGCCCGTGCAAATCGTCCCGTTCACCGCTCCAGCGGGGAGGTGCTGCGGGTCCCGGTGTCCACCGTGTCCGCCTCGGCCGGGGCCTGGGCGGAGAGCGCTCCGGCGTAGTCGGAGTACAGCACGGTGTCGTCGGTCCGGCCGGACTCCCCGCTGCCGGTGCGGTGCACCTTGACCAGCTGGTCCTTGTCGTTGAGCCAGAGGTCCAGGGTCAGCACGGCCGAACCGCCGGGGGTGAGCGCCGCCCGCAGGCCCTCCCGGCGGGCCGGGGACAGCTGGGTCTGCGCGGCGGCGTACCGGTCGGCGTTGGTGGTGACCCGGTAGTGCTCGACCTCGGTGTCGTCCAACTGCTCCTCGCCGAGGTGCACCGGGGCGACCCCCTCGGCGGTGGCGGCGGCGAGCACCGACACCGGGCTGATCAGGTCGATCAGCCCGGCGTACGGGATCTCCCGGTGGCCGTCGGCGGCCGGCGCCCCGCTGAACCGCTCCCAGTGCCGGCCGCCGTGCCGGGCCGCGGTGCCCGCGTCGCCGCCCTGGTAGGCCACCGTGTCGACGACGATCAGCTGCTCGGCCCCGGCCGGGGTGGTCCGCTTCACCTGGAGCGCCGTCTTCGGCGCCCAGAACAGCGGGCCGGCCCCGGCGTCGGCGCCCAGCCGGTAGTTCACCTTGGCCCGGCGGGCGGTCTGCGCGGCGATCTGCGCGGAGAGCAGGACGCCGTGCGGCGAGCGGTCGGTGGGCTTGGCCTGGGTGGGCCGGGTGGTGGTGGGCCGGGCCGGGCCGCTCGGGGAGGCGGTGCCGCTCGCCGACGGGGAGCCGGACGCGGCCGGGCCGGCGTCACCGCCGCCGCAGGCCGCCAGGCCGGCCGCCAGCAGCACGCCGGCCGACAGGACCGCCGTCCGCCGCCACGCCGCCATCGCTTCCCCACTTCCCCTGGTCCCGGTCACCACGGACCGCCCGCTTCGTGCGGCCCTGCTCCGAGCCACCTTGCCACCCGCGCCGGGGTCAGCTCGCGCCGCCCCCCTGCGCCTGCTTCAGCAGCTCGGTGATCTCCACCGAGTCGGACGCGGCCGGCTCGACGGTGTCGACCTTGGTGCCGTAGTCGGAGTAGTCGACGGTGACCTTGACCGGACCGTTGGCGGTCTCGGCCTTCTCCAGCCGCCGGACCAGCAGCTGGGTCTCGGTGTCGATCCACACCTCGACGTGCTCGGTGGTGATCCCGGCCGTCTGGAACTGGTCCTTGATGTCCTTGATCTGCTGGTGGTCCAGGCCGCGCGAGGTCGCGGTGGCGAGGTCGTCCGCGGTGAGCTCGCCGCTGTAGTGGGTGGCCCGGGTGCCGTTCACGGTGACCTCGCCGACCTCGGTGACCTTGCCCGAGGCGATCAGTGCCCGGACGCCGGCCTGCGGGTCGGCGTTGCGGAGCTGGTTCTTCAGCGAGTCGCCGCCGGCGCCGAGGACCTTGCTCAGGTCGTCGTAGCCGTAGCGCAGCCAGTGCCGGCCGTTGAACTCGCTGACCGCCCGGGTGCCCAGCTTCAGGTACATCGCGTCCTTGAGGTAGCGGTACTTCAGCGTGGTGGAGCCGGTCAGCGGGGACATCTGCTTGCCCAGCGGGCTGTCGCCGGCGTCGACGGTCAGCTCGCCCAGCATGCCGTCCTCCCAGGAGATGGCGCCGTTGTAGACCAGCACGCCGTTGGCGCCGATCTCCACCTCCTGCTTGACCTTGGCCGACTTCGCAGCGTTGGTCTTCTCGCCGACCAGCTTCAGGAGGGCGGCCGGGGAGAGCTTGGCCGGCGGGTCGGCCGGGGCCTTCGAGGTGGGCGCCCCGGCCTGCGACGGCGAGGCCGCCGGGGTCTGCGCGGCGGTCGGCGCCGCCTCGGTCTTGTCCTTGTCCCCACCGCAGGCGGTCGCGGTCAGGGCCAGGGCCGCCATCACGACGGCCACGGAGCTCTTGCGGATTCCAGCCATGTCTTCCCCTCCGAGGATGCCCCGGCGCACGCTGCGCCCGGGGCGGTACGGCGACGAGCCGGGGGCTGCGGATCTCGGGTCGTGCCCAGCGGACTCTAACCGAACGCGCTGACGGTCCGGCAGCCGTTTTCCCGGACGGACCGGCCTCACGGCGCCGCGGTCGGCTCCCCCGAGGCCCCCGGGGTCCCCGCCTCCGGTGCGGGCGCGGTGGTGGACGGCGGCGGCTCGGCGGCCGGGGACTGCGGCGCGTTCCCGGCGTCGGAGACGTCCGTCGTCCGCACCACGGTTCCCGCGCTGCCCCGCACCGTCTCCCGCAGCCGCAGCAGCCGATCGCCCGGGGCGACCCAGAAGTCGTACGCGACGGTGGTCACCCCGCGCTGCCGGTAGTGGTCGAGCACGGCGGCCAGCCGGGCGCCGACCAGCCCCTGGTCGGCGCCGAAGTACGCGGCGACCGGCGCCTCGCCCCGGTAGTGCGCCACCGTGGTGCCGGCGAGCTGCTCGCCGCCGAGCGGGGTGAGCTTCCCGGTGAGCCCCATCGCGTGCGCCGGGCCGCCGGGGTTGGAGACCAGCGCGGTCGGCCAGCCGCCCCGGTAGTCGCCCGGGCTGTCCGGGCCGCGCGCGTCCAGCGATTCGACACCGGTCCGCTCGGCGCGCCGCGGCGCGGTCGCACCGCCCTCGTACACCAGCTCGAAGGAACCGTCCCGGCCGGTCAGCCTGGCGGTGCCCCGTTCGTCGGTGAGGGTCAGCTCGGCGGTGTCCTGGGCGCCCCACCGCAGGGTCCCGGCGGCGCTGCGGCGGCCGGCCGGGCCCTCCTCGACGGTCTCGATGCGGGCGCCGCCGACGTCGTCCAGCCGCTGGGCGGCGGACATCAGCACCTGCTTCGGCGGGCGGACGCCGGACCCCGACTCCTTGGGGATCCGGTCGGCGGGCACCGCGAGCAGGCTGCAGGCGGTGGTGCCGGCGAGCAGCAGCAGGGTGGCGGCCAGGGCGGCGGGACGGTGGGCGGTCACGGCACTCCGACGGTCGGCGGGGCGGTCCGGGCGAGCGTACGACGACTCGTTCACGTGTTCCCCACCGGCCCCGGCCCCGGACCGTCCGGGAACGACGACGGGCCCGCACCCCGGAAGGGGGTACGGGCCCGTCGTACGGACTGCTGCTGCGCCCAGGACGCGGCTACCGGTCGGAGCGGGAGGCTCAGACGGCGGCCGGGTCCTCCTCGACCAGGAGGTTGCGGGTGCGGTTCGGGTCCACCAGGACGCCGGGGCCCATGGTGGTGGTGACCGCGGTCTTCTTGATGTAGCGGCCCTTGGCGGCGGACGGCTTGGCGCGGAGCACCTCGTCCAGCGCGGCGGCGTAGTTCTCGACCAGCTGCTCGTCGGAGAAGGAGGCCTTCCCGATGATGAAGTGCAGGTTCGAGTGCTTGTCGACGCGGAACTCGATCTTGCCGCCCTTGATGTCGTTGACAGCCTTGGCGACATCGGGGGTGACGGTGCCGGTCTTCGGGTTCGGCATCAGGCCACGGGGGCCGAGCACGCGGCCGAGGCGGCCGACCTTGCCCATGAGGTCCGGGGTGGCGACGACGGCGTCGAAGTCCAGGCGGCCCTTGGCGACCTCGTCGATGAGCTCGTCGGAGCCGACGATGTCGGCGCCCGCAGCACGCGCGGCCTCGGCACGGTCGCCGGTCGCGAAGACCAGGACCCGGGCGGTCTTACCGGTGCCGTGCGGGAGGATCACGGTGCTGCGGACCATCTGGTCGGCCTTGCGCGGGTCGACGCCCAGACGCATGGCGACCTCGACGGTCGCGTCGAACTTGGTGGTGCTGGTCGCCTTGGCGAGGCGGATGGCCTCGAGGGGGGCGTAAAGGCGCTCGCGGTCGACCTTGGCGTCCGCGGCCTTCAGAGCCTTGCTGCGCTTCACTGCTGCTCCTGAATGGTGATGGAGTCGTGGTATGCACGGGCCGCGCTCGGCCCTACCACTGGGAACGAAAAGAGCTGTCAGCCCTCGACGGTGATGCCCATCGACCGGGCGGTGCCGGCGATGATCTTCTCCGCCGCGTCCAGGTCGTTGGCGTTCAGGTCGGGCATCTTGGTGGTGGCGATCTCGCGGACCTGGGCGCTGGTGAGCTTGGCGACCTTGGTCTTGTGCGGCTCGCTGGAGCCCTTGTCGATACCGGCGGCCTTCAGGATGAGGCGCGCGGCCGGCGGCGTCTTCGTGATGAAGGTGAAGGAGCGGTCGTCGTAGACCGTGATCTCCACCGGCACGATCATGCCGCGCTGCGACTCGGTCGCAGCGTTGTAGGCCTTGCAGAACTCCATGATGTTGACGCCGTGCTGGCCCAGCGCGGGGCCGACCGGCGGAGCCGGGTTGGCCGCACCGGCGTTGATCTGGAGCTTGATAAGCCCCGTGACCTTCTTCTTCTTGGGAGGCATTTCTCTCCGGGTCCTTCCGAGAGGTGATTGCTGGTGCGTGCGGGAACGGGGCGACACCCGGTCGCCAGCACACACATCGGACCAGGCTAACGCGGATGCGCCGCTGGACCAAAACGACTTCGGGGCGGGGCCGCGGCCCCGCCCCGAAGTCGGAGGGCGTACTAGTTCTTCTGGATCTGGTCGAAGGAGAGCTCGACCGGGGTCTCCCGGCCGAAGATCTCCACCAGGCCCTTGACCTTCTTCGAGTCCGGGTTGATCTCGTTGATGGTCGCCTGCAGGGTCGCGAACGGGCCGTCGGTGACGGTGACCGAGTCGCCGACCTCGAAGTCGAGCACCTGGACCTCGACCGGGCGGACCGGCGAGGCCTTGCCGGCCTCCTTGGCGGCCTGGCGCTCGACGTCCGGGGCGAGCATCTTGACGACCTCGTCCAGGGTCAGCGGGTACGGGTCGTAGGCGTTGCCGACGAAGCCGGTGACACCCGGGGTGTTGCGCACGACGCCCCAGGACTCGGGGGTGAGGTCCATGCGCACCAGGACGTAGCCGGGGAGCTTGTTCTGGCGGATGGTCTTGCGGTCGCCGTTCTTGATCTGGACGACCTCCTCCTGCGGCACCTCGGCCTGGAAGATGTACTCCTCGACGTTCAGCGAGACCGCGCGCTGCTCCAGGTTCTGCTTCACCCGGTTCTCGTAGCCGGCGTAGGTGTGGATCACGTACCACTCGCCGGGCATGAAGCGCAGGTCCTCGCGGAACTTGGCGACCGGGTCGACCTCGACCTCGACCTCCGGCTCGGCGACGGCCTCGGCCGCCTCCTCGACGGGCTCCTCGGCCGCCTCCTCGACGGGCTCCTCGTCGGACTCCTCGTGCAGCGCGGCCTCCTCGGCGGGCTCGCCGGCCTCGGCCTCGTCGTACGCCTCGACCTCGTCCTCGTCGCTGTCCGCGGCGTCGACGATCTGCTCGGCGGACTCGACGTCGTCAGCCAGCTCGGCCGCGTCCAGCTCGGCGGCGACATCCGCCTCGCGGACGGTCTCGTCGGCGTCGTACAGGGGGGACTCAGACACGGTGGCTGCTTCTTTCCTGGAGATGGTGAAGGTGGCGCGCTCCGGGACGCTCGGCGCCGCTCCGCTGCCGCGGGCGCGCCGGAATGCGTCTCGGAGACTTCAACAGTACCGAGTCAACGGTAGCGGCCACGTACGTTCGGCGCCGACAGCTCGACCCGGGCCGGAGATCCGGCCCGGGTCGGGGAGGTGTCGGGGGTGGGTCGGCCCGGTCAGCCGAAGACCCAGAGGCTGAGCTTGGAGAACCCGTAGTCGAGGCCGGCCACCAGGGCCATGACCACCACGACGAAGACGACCACGACGGTGGTGTAGTTCGTCAGCTCGCTGCGGGTGGGCCAGACGACCTTGCGCAGCTCGGCGATGATCTGGCGGTAGAAGAGCGCGAGGCGGGCGAAGAAGCCCTTCTTGGCACGCTTGCCGGACTTCTTGTCGCCCCGCTTGCCGCGGCGCGACTCGCCGTCGGCGGGCGTGTTCTCGCCAGCGCCGTCGGCCCCCTCGGGGTTGCCGCTCTCAGGCGTTGCGGTGGAGCCCGTGGTCTCCGTCACTCGTCCTCACCTGAATCCGGGTCCTGCCGAGCCTTCACTGCGCACCCGGTGGGGGCACGAGCGGCCGGCTAAAGCGGTGCTGTTCGGTGCCCTCTCCGCATCAAGCCCGCTCGCTCTGTGGAGCGAACGGGCTGATAACGGATCAAGCAGCAGGGCAAGAGGGACTTGAACCCCCAACCGCCGGTTTTGGAGACCGGTGCTCTACCAATTGAGCTATTGCCCTACGGCGCCTCGCGGTGCCGGTAGTGACCACCAACCTACCGCATCTGCCACCGCTGTATGCACAGGTGGTGGAAGCCCCGCGGTCTGTCGGCCGTCGAGCAGTGAGTGTACGTGGTCCGAGGGTGTTTGGTCGAACCTCTTCTCCCGACGACCGGCTCCGGCCATCGGGGGCCGTCATTCGGACGGCCCGGTACGCATGCTGAAACCGCCATGACCGCCCCACTCCGGGTCTGCGACCATGCAGGCATGAGCGCTTCCACCCCGCAGCCCGACAGTTCCGTCCGCCCCGCCGACCGCCGGGTCTCCGCCCGCATCGGCGCGATCGCCGAGTCCGCCACGCTGGCCGTCGACGCCAAGGCCAAGGCCCTCAAGGCGGCCGGCCGTCCGGTCATCGGCTTCGGCGCCGGCGAGCCGGACTTCCCCACCCCGGACTACATCGTCGAGGCGGCCGTCGAGGCCTGCCGCGACCCGAAGAACCACCGCTACACCCCGGCCGGCGGTCTCCCGGAGCTGAAGGCCGCGATCGCCGCCAAGACGCTGCGCGACTCCGGCTACGAGGTGGACGCCGCCCAGATCCTGGTCACCAACGGCGGCAAGCAGGCGATCTACGAGGCCTTCGCGGCGATCCTCGACCCGGGCGACGAGGTCATCGTCCCGGCCCCGTACTGGACCACCTACCCGGAGTCGGTGCAGCTGGCCGGCGGTGTGCCGGTGGAGGTCGTGACCGACGAGACCACCGGCTACAAGGTCTCGGTCGAGCAGCTGGAGGCCGCCCGCACCGAGAACACCAAGGTCGTGCTGTTCGTCTCGCCGTCGAACCCGACCGGCGCGGTCTACACCGAGGCCGAGGCCCGGGCGATCGGCGAGTGGGCGCTGGAGCACGGCCTGTGGGTGCTCACCGACGAGATCTACGAGCACCTGGTCTACGGCGACGCGACCTTCACCTCGCTGCCGGCGCTGCTGCCCGCGCTGGCCGACAAGTGCATCGTCGTCAACGGCGTCGCCAAGACCTACGCCATGACCGGCTGGCGGGTGGGCTGGGTGATCGGCCCGAAGGACGTCGTCAAGGCCGCGACCAACCTGCAGTCGCACGCCACCTCGAACGTCTCCAACGTGGCCCAGCGCGCCGCGATCGCGGCCGTCGCCGGCGACCTCTCCGCGGTGCACGAGATGCGCACCGCCTTCGACCGCCGCCGCCGCACCATCGTGCGGATGCTCAACGAGATCGAGGGCGTCCTCTGCCCCGAGCCCGAGGGCGCGTTCTACGTCTACCCGTCCGTCAAGGGCCTGCTGGGCAAGGAGATCCGGGGCAAGCGCCCGCAGACCTCCGCCGAGCTGGCCACGCTGATCCTGGACGAGGCCGAGGTCGCGGTCGTCCCCGGCGAGGCCTTCGGCACCCCGGGCTACCTGCGGCTGTCGTACGCGCTGGGCGACGCCGACCTGGCCGAGGGCGTCGGCCGGATCCAGAAGCTGCTCGCCGAGGCCCGCGACTGACCCGCAGGTCAATCCCCGCTTGACCGGTACCGCCCCCTTCACCCCTTCGGGGGACGTGGAGGGGGCGGTTCCCGTCGGGGGGTGAAATACGGCAGTATCGGCGAATGGAACGCCTGCAGAACCCCCGCGACGTCAGGGACCTCCCCAAGGCCCATCTGCACCTGCACTTCACCGGCTCGATGCGCCCCGCCACGCTGCTGGAACTGGCCGACAAGCACGGCGTCCGGCTGCCGGAGGCGCTCAGCTCCGGCGAGCCCCCCAAGCTGCGGGCCACCGACGAGCGCGGCTGGTTCCGCTTCCAGCGGCTGTACGACACCGCCCGCTCGGTGCTGCGGGACGAGCAGGACATCCGCCGGCTGGTCCTGGAGACCGCCGAGGACGAGCGGGCGGACGGCTCGCGCTGGCTGGAGATCCAGGTCGACCCGACCTCGTACGCACCCCGGCTGGGCGGGCTGATCCCGGCCCTGGAGCTGATCCTCGACGCGGTGCGGCACGCCTCGGACGCCACCGGGGTCGGCATCCGGGTGCTGGTCGCCGCCAACCGGATGAAGTCCCCGATGGACGCCCGCACGCTGGCCCGGCTGGCCGTCCGCTACGCCGACGAGGGCGTGGTCGGCTTCGGCCTCTCCAACGACGAGCGCCGCGGCCTGGCCCGGGACTTCGACCGGGCCTTCGACATCGCCCGCCGGGGCGGGCTGCTGGCCGCGCCGCACGGCGGCGAGCTGGCCGGCCCCGAATCCGTCCGGGACTGCCTGGACGACCTGGGCGCCGGCCGGATCGGCCACGGGGTGCGGGCCGCCGAGGACCCGCGGCTGATGCAGCGGCTGGCCGACCGTCAGGTCACCTGCGAGGTCTGCCCGTCCTCGAACGTCTCGCTGGGCGTCTACGAGCACCCCGAGGACGTGCCGCTGCGCCGTCTCTTCGACGCGGGCGTCCCGCTGGCGCTGGGCGCCGACGACCCGCTGCTGTTCGGCACCCGGCTGGCCGCCCAGTACGACCTGGCCCGCGAGGTGCTCGGCTTCGACGACGCCGAACTCGCCGAGCTGGCCCGCCAGTCGGTGCGCGGCTCGCGGGCCCCGGAGAGCGTGCGGAAGGAGCTGCTGGCGGACATCGACGGCTGGCTGCTGCCCGCCGCCGCGGCCGACGCCGCCGAGGTCGTCGGCGTGGCCGGGGCCGGGGCCGGGTTCGGGGTCGCCGCTACAGCGTGACGCCGACCATCACCGGCTCGTTGACCAGTTCGACGCCGAACGCCGCCCGGACCCCGTCGCGGATCTCCCGGGCGAGGGCGAGCAGGTCCTCGGCCGTCGCGGCGCCCCGGTTGGTCAGCGCCAGGGTGTGCTTGGTGGAGAGGGTGGCCGGGCCGCTGCCGTAGCCCTTGCCGAAGCCGGCCCGGTCGATCAGCCAGGCGGCCGAGGTCTTGGTGCCGCCGTCCGGGGCCGGGTAGGCCGGGGCGTCCGCGGCACCCGGGCGGGTGCGGAAGTCGGCGTACTGCACGGCGTCGAGCACCGGGTTGGTGAAGAAGGAGCCGGCCGACCAGGTGTCGTGGTCGGCGGCGTTCAGCACCATCCCCTTGCCGCCGCGCAGCCGCAGCACCGCCTCGTACGCCGTGCGCAGCGCGACCCGCTCGCCCTGCTCGACGCCCAGGTGGCGGGCGGTCTCGGCGTAGCGGACCGGCGTGGAGCGGCCGTCGGCGCGCTCCAGGGCGAAGCGGACCCGGAGCACGACCCAGCGCTCGGGCTCGGCCTTGAAGCGGCTGTGCCGGTAGGCGAAGCGGCACTCCTCGTTCGCCAGGGTGACCGTCTCCCCGGCCCGGCGGTCGTACGCGACCACCTCGGTGATCGCCTGCGCCACCTCCTGGCCGTAGGCGCCGACGTTCTGCACGGGCGTGGCGCCGGCCGAACCGGGGATGCCGGCCAGGAACTCGATCCCGGCCAGGCCCTCGTCCACCGTCCGGGTGACGGCGTCGGCCCAGACCTCGCCGGCGGCCAGCTCCAGGGCGGCGCCGTCCAGGGCGAAGCCGGTGGTGGCGATCCGCAGCACGGTGCCGTCGAACCCGGCGTCGCCGATCACCAGGTTGGAGCCGCCACCGAGGACCAGCAGCGGCTCGCCGGCCGCGTCGGCCGCGCGGACGGCGGCGACCACCTCGTCGTCGGTGGTCGCGGTCACCAGGCGGCGGGCCGGGCCGCCGAGCCGGAGGGTGGTCAGCGGGGCGAGGGGGGCGTCGAGTTCTACCTGCACGCCCACCAGCGTACGGGGAAGCCCCGGGCGCACCGCCCGGGGCTTCCTTCCGCGGTCGGGCTCAGGCCAGCCGGACGACGGCGCGGGACATGCCCAGCACCTTCTGGCCGCCGCTGGTCGCGACCAGGTCGACCTGCACCTTGCGGTCGTCCAGCAGCTTGGCGACCTTGCCGGTCACCTCGATGACGGCGCCGACGCCGTCGTTGGGCACCGGCACCGGCTTGGTGAAGCGCACGCCGTACTCGACCACCGCGGCCGGGTCGCCGACCCAGTCGGTGATCACCCGGACGGCCGAGGCCATGGTGAACATGCCGTGCGCGATGACGTCCGGCAGGCCCACCTCCAGGGCGAACTTCTCGTTCCAGTGGATCGGGTTGAAGTCGCCCGAGGCGCCCGCGTACTGCACCAGGGTGGCGCGGGTCACCGGGAAGGACTGCGCGGGCAGCTCGGTGCCGACCGCGACCTCGTCGAAGCTGATCGCCATGCTGCTCACTCCCCCGCGCCGGCGGCGCGCGCCACCAGCGTCATGACCGACGTCACCACGTGCTCGCCACTGGCGTCCGAGACCTCGCCGCGCACGGTGAGCACGTCGTTGCCGGCCAGCGACTTGATGTTGTCGATGGTCACCTCGACCGAGAGCCGGTCGCCGGCCCGCACCGGGCGGGTGTAGGCGAACTTCTGGTCGCCGTGCACCACCCGGCTGTAGTCCAGGCCCAGCTGCGGGTCCTCGACCACCTGGGAGGCGGCCCCGTAGGTGATCACGAAGGGGAAGGTCGGCGGGGCGATGACGTCCGGGTGGCCGAGCGCCTTGGCAGCCTCCGGGTCGGTGTACGCCGGGTTGGTGTCACCCACGGCGACGGCGAACTCGCGGATCTTCTCCCGGCCGACCTCGTACGGCTCGGTGGGCGGATAGGTCCGCCCGATGAAGGAGGGGTCGAGAGCCATGGGCAACTCCTCGGTAAGAGTGGCGACAGCGAAAAGACTCCGGGCCGCATCCCCACATGAGGGATGCGGCCCGGAGTCGGAGACCTGGTTCACACAGGCCCGGAGTTCCGTGACGGTGTCAGCGGGTCTCGCGGTGCGCGGTGTGCGAGTTGCAGCGGGGGCAGTGCTTCTTCATCTCAAGACGGTCCGGGTCGTTGCGCCGGTTCTTCTTGGTGATGTAGTTCCGCTCCTTGCACTCCACGCAGGCCAGCGTGATCTTCGGGCGGACGTCGGTGGCAGCCACGGGAGTGCCTTCCTTGGACAATGAGTAAGAACACAACAAGAGTAGCCGACCGGGAGTGTGATCCCCCGACCGACTACGCGGGGTAGCGGTGACCGGACTTGAACCGGTGACACAGCGATTATGAGCCGCTTGCTCTACCAACTGAGCTACACCGCCACAGTGAGCCGGAACCGGCCGAAGCCGACTCCCTTTCACCAGAGCCCCCATGCGGAATCGAACCGCAGACCTTCTCCTTACCATGGAGACGCTCTACCGACTGAGCTATAGGGGCGAACGAGGAAGAGATTACACGTTCCGCGCCCAGAGGTGAAATCCGTATCCCGACGGCAAGACCGCAGGTCGACGGGGTGAACGGACGAGCGGCCGGACGGGCGCGCGTTCGAACCGCCCGCACGGCCCGCGCCCCGACCCGATACGACTTATCCCCGCCTCCCGGCCCCCCGCGCCCCGGCGCCCTAGGGTCGGCACCTATGGACAGCGCACCCGCCGACGGACCGAACCCCGGCCCGGGGCCTGCCGCCAACCCGCTCGGACACGGCCCCGTGCTGCTGCTCACCGGCGCCCGGCTCGCCGACGGCCGGGTGGTGGACGTCCGGATCAGCGGCGACCGCATCCAGGCCGTCGGCACCGCGGGCGGCCTCGGCCCGCTGCCCGCCCTGCCCGGGATGCCCACCGCCACCACCGGCGCCCGGATCGACCTCACCGGCTACCTGCTGCTGCCCGCCCCCGCCGAACCGCACGCCCACTACGACGTCGCCTTCTCCGCCGCCCTGCCCGCCCCGCCGCCGGAGACCCCCGGCGACCTGACCCGCCGGGTCACCGAGGCCGCGCTCACCTCGCTCGGCTATGGCGCCACCGCCCAGCGCACCCACGTCCGGATCGGCGACGTGCACGGGCTGCGCCGGCTGGAGGCCGTCCTCACCGCCCAACAGGCCCTGCGCGGACTCGCCGAGCTGCAGACCGTCGCCATGCCCCGGCTGCTCACCGGACGGGCCGGCGCCGACGGGCGGGCGCAGCTGCGCGAGGCCCTCAAGCTGGGCGCGACGGCCGCCGGCGGCTGCCCGGAGCTGGACCCCGACCCGGCCGGGTACGTGCAGGCGCTGCTGGAGGCCGCCCGGGAGGCCGACTGCCCGGTGGACCTGCACACCACGGCCGCGGACCCGGCGCAGCTGGCCCGGCTGACCCGGGCCCTGGCGCCGCTGCGGCCGCGGGTGCTGCTCGGGCCGTGCAGCGCGCTCGCCCCCGGGGCGTCCACGGCCCTGGCGACCAGCGGCGTGCAGGTGGTCTGCCTGCCGCAGAACGGCTGCTGCACCGGGGTGGAGGGGCGGGCCGCCGGACTGCGGCCGGCGCTGGTGCGGGAGCTGACCGAGGCGCGGGTGCCGCTGGCGGCGGGCAGCGGCTCGCTGCGCGACCCGGCCAACCCGGTGGGGCGGGCGGACCCGCTGGAGGCGGCGTACCTGCTGGCGGCGGGCGGGGCGCTGCCGGTGGAGGCGGCGTACGACGCGGTGGCGAACCGGGCCCGGGCGGCGCTGGGGCTGCCGCCGGTGCGGGTGGACGCGGGGTTCCCGGCGGAGCTGCTGGCGGTGCGCGGGGACAGCCTGGCCGGGGCGCTGGCCGGCGGCCACAGCCGGCTGGTGGTGCACTGCGGACGGGTCGTCAGCCGCACCAGTGCGGTCCGGGAGTTCGCGGACACCGTGGCGCTGGCCCTGCCGCGCCAGAGCAGCAGCCCGAGCTGAGCCCCGCGGTCGGGCCCGACCGCCGCGGTCGGGCCCGGTCGTCGCGGTCCGGCCCGGTCGTCGCGGGGCCCGCGGTCACCAAGGGGCGCGCGGTGCGGCGAACACCGCGCGCCCCTCCCCCACTACTGGCCGCCGGCGGGCTGTCGGTGTGAGTCCGTTCGGCGGCAGGTCGGCCCCAGGCATCCCCCACGGAGCGGGGCCTCTCCCACACCGGTGACGCTACGCCCCCGAACCGCCGCCGGACACGGTCCTGACGCCCTCCTGTCGCGGCCCTTCGGCCCCTTGACGGATCGCTGACGGATCGCTGACGGATCGCTGGCGGATCGGGTCCGGGGACCGCACGCGGACCGCGGTGTCAGGCGTTCTCGGGCGCCGTCAGCTTCTCGTGCTCCGCCCGGACGGCCGGCTCGCCGCGCCGCACCGCACCGGGTGCCCGGCGGGTCGGGTGGTACGCCCGGCTGGAGGAGGACAGCTGCCAGGGCACGCTGATCACCATCACGCCCGGGGTGAACAGCAGCCGGCTCTTCAACCACAGCGCCGACTGGTTGTGCAGCAGGTGCTCCCACCAGTGGCCGACCACGTACTCCGGGATGAACACCGCCACGGCCTCCCGGGGCCTGGTGCGGCGGTACTCCCGGACGTACGCCACCACCGGCTTGGTGATCTCCCGGTACGGCGAGTCCAGCACCTTCAGCGGCACCGCCATCCCGTACCGGGCCCAGAGCTCCCTGAGCTCCGCGGTGCCCTCCGCCTCCACCGCGACGGTGACCGCCTCCAGGGTGTCCGGCCGGAAGGCCTGCGCGTAGCCGAGCGCCCGCAGGGTGGGCTTGTGCAGCGTGGAGACCAGCACGATGCCGTGCACCCGGGACGGCCGCACCGACTCGGCGTGCGGGTCGTCGACCGCGAGTTCGGCGGAGACCGCGTCGTAGTGCCGGCGGATGCCGCGCATCATCACCCAGAGGACCGCCGCGGCCAGCACGGCCAGCCAGGCGCCCTGGGTGAACTTGGTCAGCAGCACGATCACCAGCACCAGCGCGGTGGTCACCCCGCCGAGCGCGTTGATGGCCCGCGAGCGGTGGGCGGCCGAGCGGACCGCGGGGTCGGTCTCGGCGGCCAGGAGCCGGTTCCAGTGCCGGACCATGCCGATCTGGGACAGCGTGAAGGAGGTGAACACGCCCAGGATGTACAGGTGGATCAGGTCGGTCACGTTGGCGTCGTACAGCCAGAGCAGGCCGCCGGCGACGACCGCGAGCGCGATGATGCCGTTGGAGAACGCCAGCCGGTCGCCGCGGGTGTGCAGCTGGCGCGGCAGGTAGCGGTGCTCGGCCAGGATCGACGACAGCAGCGGGAAGCCGTTGAACGCGGTGTTGGCCGCAAGGATCAGGACCAGCGCGGTCGCCGCCTGGACCACGTAGAACAGCACGCTGCCGTCGCCCCCGAAGACCGCCGCCGCCAGCTGGGCGATCACGGTCTGCTGTGGCTCCGTCGTGCAGTCCGGGAAGCCGGTGAGGCGGCACGCGTCCTCGGCCACGTGCACGTCCGCGAGCAGGGCGAGCGCGGTGATCCCGGAGAACATGGTGATCGCGACGATGCCCATCGCGGCCATCGTGGTCGCCGCGTTCCTCGACTTCGGCCGGCGGAAGGCCGGCACGCCGTTGGAGATCGCCTCGACGCCGGTGAGCGCCGTACAGCCGGAGGCGAACGCCCGCAGGCCCAGCATCAGCAGGCCCAGCCCGGCCAGCGCGTCCTCGCCGGGCTCCGGCTCGATGCCGTACCGGGCGCTGGCCGCGACCGGCGCGTCGCCGAAGGCCCAGCGGATCAGCCCGGTGCCGATCATCAGCAGCATCGCGGTGATGAACAGGTACGTCGGCGCGGCGAACGCCTTGCCGGACTCCCGGACCCCGCGCAGGTTCATCGCCGTCAGCAGCGCGACGAAGCCCACCGCCATCAGCACCCGCTGGTCGTCCAGCGCCGGGAACGCCGAGATGACGTTGTCCACGCCGGACGCCACCGACACCGCGACCGTCATCACGTAGTCGACCAGCAGCGAGGCCGCCACCACCAGGCCCGCCCGCGGCCCCAGGTTCCTGGACGCCACCTCGTACGACCCGCCGCCGCTCGGGTAGGCGTGCACCACCTGGCGGTACGAGGCCACCACGACCACCATCAGCGCCACCACACCGGCGGCCACCCACGGGGTCAGGTACAGGAAGGCGGTGCCGCCGACGGTGAGCACCAGCAGGATCTCCTGGGTGGCGTAGGCCACCGAGGAGAGCGGGTCGGAGGCGAAGATCGGCAGTGCCAGGCGCTTGGGGAGCAGCGTCCCGCCGAGTTCCTCGCTGCGCATCGCCCGGCCGATCACGAGGCGCTTGAGCGCCTGGGGCAGGTTGAACACACCGGCGAGCGTATGCGCGGGCCGGGCCGCGGCCACGGGCCCGCGCGGAGTGTCGCGCAGGTCCGGTGCGCCGGCCGGGAGGGGTGGTTCCGCGGGCGGGCGCGGCCATGAGAGCGGCACCCCGGGGCACTTGGGGCCGCTGCGGGGTCGCGGTGCGGCGTCGGGACACCGCCGGAAGGGCCCGGTCGAATCAGCCGTTCAGCGCAGGAGCTGACAAATCGGCACGGGGCGCAGCCGGCGCAGCGCGGGGGGGGCCGGGGCGGGTCGGCCGGTACCGGGGTGGGCGGGCCGGTGTCCCGGCGGGCGCCGGTTGGGAAGACGATCAGCCGGAAGGAGGACCCCCGGCGCACACCTGGGCGCGACGACCGGGACTGCTCGGCAACGGGGCTGAACGGCCCGCCCCACCCCGCCCCCAACTCTGCTGCCTCCCCGAAGTTATTGCAAGCAATGTGCAACAAGCTCACCCCGACGGACGTACGCACAACAGAACGGCCCCGGAGGGCGTTTCCGCTCTCCGGGGCCGTTCTGGTAATCCAGTGGCTGGTGCAGGGTTCGAACCTGCGTAGCTTGCGCGACAGATTTACAGTCTGCTCCCTTTGGCCGCTCGGGCAACCAGCCAGGATTTGTGCCTCCCGGGGGCTGCCCCGTTCGACTCCGTAAACGATACCCGATGCCGGGGGGTGCTCCGCCACTCGATAGGTCACGTGATGATCAAGCGGTGGCGCGCGACTGTCGGGGGCGGCGGCGGGGCCGTGCTGGATAGGCTGGGGCGGCGGGTCGCCCGGTGGGCGGGCCGTGTCAGTGAAGCCAGCGCAGCAAGGAGACCAACACACCATGGCCGACTCCAGTTTCGACATCGTCTCGAAGGTCGAGTGGCAGGAGGTCGACAACGCGATCAACCAGACCTCCCGTGAGATCGCGACCCGCTTCGACTTCAAGAACGTCGGCGCCGAGATCAGCCGCTCCGGCGAGACGATCGAGATGAAGGCCAGCGGCGAGGAGCGGGTGAAGGCCGTGCTGGACGTGCTGCAGAGCAAGTTCATCAAGCGCGGCCTGTCGCTGAAGGCTCTGGACACCAAGGAGCCGCAGCTGTCCGGCAAGGAGTACAAGATCTTCGCGAACGTGAAGGAGGGCATCTCCCAGGACGATGCCAAGAAGGTCGCCAAGATCATCCGCGACGAGGGCCCCAAGGGCGTCAAGGCCCAGGTCCAGGGCGACGAACTCCGCGTCAGCTCCAAGAGCCGTGACGACCTGCAGACCGTGCAGGCCCTGCTCAAGGGCAAGGACCTGGACTTCGCGATCCAGTTCGTGAACTACCGCTGAGCGGCTCCCCCGCGGGGGAACGACGACGGCCCCGGCCCCGAGGTGACTCGGGACCGGGGCCGCTGCCGTGTCGGCGGGCGGGGGCGCCGCCCGGCGGTCAGCGGGCGGTGCGACCGGTGACCGCCTGCCGGGCGGCCGCCGGGTCCGCCTGGACCGCCGCGGCGGCGTCGACCAGGGCCTTGGCCTTCGCCCGGAGGGCGCCGACCTGCTGCTCCACGGAAGCCGCGGACGGCGACGCGACGGAGGGCGCGACCGGCGACGCGGCCGAGGGCGCGGCCGGGGCCGCCGGGGCGGGCGCCGCCGGGGCGGGCGCCGCCGGGTCCGGGACCGGGAGGGTGGTCCGCGGCTGCTGCTGCAGCGGCGGCGCCGGCGGTGCCGGGACGGGCACGGGCAGCTGGCCGAGCAGGCCCTGGACGATTCCGTCGAGGCCGGCGAGCAGTTGCTGGAGGACCCCCAGGTCCGGGGTGCCGGACGACGGGAGCACCGCGGCCACCAGGTCGCCGACCAGGCCGAGGAGGTCCCCGAGGCCGCCGAGCGCGCCGAGGGCGGCGGTCGGATCCGGCAGGGCCCCCGGGTCGGGGAGCGCGGGGAGGCCGGGCGCGGGGAGGCCGGGCGCGGGCAGGTCGGCCGCGGGCAGGTCCACCGGCAGGACCCCGACGGGCGGAGCCGCCACGGACGGGGCCGCGACCGGCGGGACCTGGACGGGGAGGGACAGGGCGGGTGGAGCGGGGAGAGCGGGGAGCCCGACGGTGGAGCGGAGTGCCGCGGCGTCGTTGCCGTCGGCGGTGGCGGACGCCGTGGTGACCGGGATCAGCGTGACGGCTGCGGTCATTGCGGCGGCCATCCAGGTGGCACGCATAGGTGGTGCTTCCTCTCGGTGTGAAACGGGCGGTGGGCCCGAGGCGGTGCGCCCGGACCGGCGGGATGCCGGTCCGGGCGGTGCCTGGTTCACACGTTGGGGCAGGCCGTACGGCCCGGCCACCGGTCGTGGGCCGAACGGTTCGCGGCCCCGCAACCGCACGGCGAGGCGCGCCGCGGGGGCGCCCGGGGCGTGCCGCGCCTCACTCAGCCGGCGGGCACCCAGCCGTCGGTACGCCGATGGGCCGGAAGGCCGACCGCCTCGAACTCGTCGACCGCGCCGCCGTCGGCGCGGGCGCCGATCCGGCGCAGGGCCTGCGAGATGGGGCTGCCCTCGGCCGGGAAGGGTTCGAACTCGCCGCTGGTGAGCGGGCCCAGGTCCAGCCGCCCGTCGGACCAGACGGCGGCGAGCTGGGTGCCGGTGCCGCCGAAGTAGTCGGCCTGGACGCAGGCGATCGGGCCCGCCTTGGACCAGGCCGCGAGCCGGCGCTCGAAGCCCTCCGGGAACCAGTCGAAACCGTGCCCGGCGGAGGAGGTGCCGTCACCGCCCGCTCCGATCGCGGCCAGGAACGCCCCGGTCGCCGGGATCAGGGCCAGCCCCTGTGCCAGCGGCGCCACCCGCGCGGCCGACACTTCGGCGGCGGCGATCCTGAGCAGCTCCAACGGGGCTATCAGTGCCTGGAGTTCGTAGGACATTGCGCCATCCTCGTGCAGCGCACCGACAATTCGCGCACGGTTTATGGATCCGTGTCCGTACGGCTTCGAAAGGGGGGCCGAAAGGGGCGTGAAGGGGCGGGCGGTCCGGGCGGGAACCGGCTCGCGCTCCCGCCAGCCGGTGACGGGCGCTCACCCGGGCGGGTGTACGCCGCATGCGGCGCGCCGGGCAGGCGGGTGAACTGGCCGGGTACGGCCTGCCCGGACCTCCCGGGTGCCGTTCCGGGCCGCACCCCGGAGGAGGACTCGGAGGAGGACTCATGAGCGCCATGGACGCGCCCTCGCCCGGCCCGGGCGGCCCACCGACCCAGGGGAGCCCGGCCGCCGCCCCGCCGCGGGCCGGGGCCAGGGCTGCCCGCATAGCCAATGCGCCCCGGATGTCCTGGCTGACGCTCGCCCTGATGACGACCGCGTCGGTGGCCAGTCTGCGCTCCGCCCCCACCATGGCGGTGTACGGGCTGGCCTGCGTGTTCCTGTACCTCGTCCCCGCGGTCGTCTTCCTGCTGCCGACCGCGCTGGTCTCGGCCGAGCTGGCCTCGGGTTGGGAGGGCGGCGTCTACCGCTGGGTGTCGGAGGGCCTGTCGAAGCCGCTCGGCTTCCTGGCCGTCTGGTGCCAGTTCGCGATGACGATCTTCTACTACCCGTCGCTGCTGGCCTACGTGGCGTCGACGATCGCGTACGTGGTCAACCCGGCCCTGGCCAGCAACGGCCCGTACACGGCGGTCGTGATCATGGTGCTGTACTGGACCGGCGTCTGGGTCTCCGCGCGGGGGACGAAGGCGGTGGCGGGCCTCTCCTCGTGGGGCCTGGTGATCGGCACGCTGATCCCGGGGACCCTGCTGGTGGTGCTGGGCCTGGTGTTCCTGGGCCAGGGCAACGCCTCGGCGGCGCCGATGAACGCCGCCCACCTGTTCCCGCAGTGGGCCGGGCTGGCGAGCCTGGTGCTGATCGTCAACAACTTCCTCAGCTACTCCGGCATGGAGATGAACGCGGTCCACGTCTCCTCGCTGAAGAACCCGCCCAAGGAGTTCCCGCGGTCGATGTTCCTGGCCTGCGGGCTGGTGCTGCTGATCTTCATCCTGCCCGCGCTGGCGATCAGCTGGGTGGTGCCGTCCAGCCAGCTGAGCCTGACGGCCGGCGTGATGCAGGCCTTCGAGTCCTTCTTCCAGTACTTCGGGATCGGCTGGCTGACCCCGGTGATCGCGGTCGCGCTGGTGGCCGCCTCGCTCGGCGGCATGCTGACCTGGCTGGCCGGCCCGTCCAAGGGCCTGCTGATGATCTCCCGGCAGGAGGGCTACCTCCCGCCGTTCCTGCAGAGGCTCAACAAGGAGGGCGTCCAGCAGAACCTGCTGGTCACCCAGGGCGTGGTCACCACGGTCATCGCCCTCGCGTACGCGCTGATCCCGAATGTCTCCAGTGCGTACTGGATCTTCTCGGTGATCACCACGCAGGTGTACCTGATCGTCTACCTGCTGATGTTCCTCGCCGCGATCCGGCTGCGCCGCGACCGGCCCGACCACCCGCGGGGCTACCGCGCGCCCGCGCTGGTGCCGCTGTGCGTGGTCGGCCTGCTGTCCTCCGCGGCGGCGATGGTGATCGGCTTCGTGCCGTCCTCCCAGTTCGGCGGCGGCAGCGTCTGGACGTACGTCGCCATCGTCGGCGGCGGGCTGCTGCTGCTCGGCGTGGTGATCCCCTTCCTGTTCCTGAAGCTGCGCAAGCCCGAGTGGCGCTCGCCCGACGCCCAGGCCGAGGCGGCCGCGCTGGAGGCCGACGAGCGGCGCCGTGCCGAAGGAGGTGCGCAATGAGCCCGAGCATGATGGCCTCGCGCCACCGGTGGATCTACGTCGGCTCGATCGTGCTGCTGGTCGGGATGCTGATCACCGGCCTGCTGACGTACTCCCAGCTGCACGAGACCAACCAGGCCAACCAGAAGGCCCAGGAGCTGTCGGGCAAGCTCTCGGCGGCCGGCTACCCGGCGCCCTCCCAGGACCAGATCGTGCACACCCTCGGCGACGACGGCGGCGCGGTCTGCGAGGACCCGGGCGACGCGCTGAAGCGGGCCCAGTGGAAGAACGCGATGTCCAACGGCGCGTCCGGCCCGGGCCAGCGGCCGGTCCTGTCCGACCGCGAGGTGGTCCAGGCGGAGGCGATCGTGCTCTCGGTGTACTGCCCGGACGAGCTCGCCGACATCCAGGACGACATCGACGACCTCAAGCTCCACGACACCGTCCGCAGCTGACCGGTACGACCGCCCCGACCCGCAGCCGACCGGTACGACCGCCCCGACCGATCCGGGAGAACGAACCCATGACCGACGAACTCGCCCTGCGGATCACCGACCTGATGCCCCGCGCCAAGAGCGACCTGGCCGAGCTGGTGGCCATCCGGTCCGTCGCCGACCCGCGCCAGTACCCGCCGGAGGAGTGCCGCCGGGCCGCCGAGTGGGTCGCCGCCGCGTTCACCGAGGCCGGGCTGCGCGACGTCCACCTGGAGGAGACACCGGACGGCAGCCACGCGGTGATCGGCCACCGCCCGCCGCCGCCCGGCGCCCCGACCGTGCTGCTCTACTGCCACTACGACGTGCAGCCCCCGCTGGACGACGACGCCTGGACCTCCCCACCGTTCGAACTGACCGAGCGGGACGGCCGCTGGTACGGGCGGGGCAGCGCCGACTGCAAGGGCAACATCGTCATGCACCTCACCGCGCTGCGGGCGCTGGGCGACGACGTCCCGGTGGGCATCAAGTTCGTCGCCGAGGGCTCGGAGGAACAGGGCACCGGCGGCCTGGAGGCGTACGTGCCGCCGCACGCCGGCGAACTGCACGCGGACGCGCTGCTGGTCTGCGACACCGGCAACGCCGCCGTCGGGGTGCCCACCGCCACCACCTCGCTGCGCGGGGTCACCACCGTGGTCGTCACCGTCGCCACCCTGGCCGGGGACATGCACTCCGGGATGTTCGGCGGGCCCGCGCCCGACGCCCTCGCCGCGCTGATCCGCCTGCTCGACTCGCTGCGCGACCCGGACGGCGGCACCCGGATCGACGGGCTGCCCTGCGACGGCACCTGGAGCGGGGTCGGCTACGACGAGGCGCAGTTCCGTACCGACGCGGGGGTGCTGGACGGCGTCGCGCTGACCGGCTCCGGCAGCGTCGCGGACCGGCTGTGGGCCCGGCCGGCCGTCACCGTGCTGGGCATCGACTGCCCGCCGGTGGTCGGCTCGGCCGCCGCCGTGCCCGCCACCGCACGGGCCCGGGTCAGCCTGCGGATCCCGCCCGGCACCGGCGCGTCCGAGGCCCGGGAGGCACTGGTCGCCCACCTGCGGGCCGCCGCGCCGTGGGGCGCCCGGGTGGAGGTCGAACCGGAGAGCACCGGCGCGCCGTTCCGCGCCGAGACCGGCGGGCCCGCGTACGCGGCTCTCGACCAGGCGATGCAGGAGGTCTACGGCCGGCCGATCTCCTTCCTCGGCCAGGGCGGTTCGATCCCGCTGTGCAACGTGCTGGCGCAGACCTTCCCCGGCTCCGAGATCGTCCTGATGGGGGTGGAGGAGCCCCGCTGCCTGATCCACGCACCGAACGAGAGCGTCGACCCCTCCGAGATCGAGCACATGGCCCGCGTCGAGGCGCTGTTCCTGCGCCACTACGCCGAGTCGGCGAGGCGGTAGCGGCCTGCGACCGAGCGGCCCCGCACCGCGCACCACCCCGGGAATCGGGAGAGACGGGAGACCCCCATGCCACGACCGTTCACCACCGAGGACTACGCCGCCCGGATGCGCCGGGCCACCGGGGCCGCCGGAGCCGCCGGCCTGACCGGGCTGGTCGTGGCCCCCGGCCCCGACCTGGTCTACCTGTGCGGGTACCAGCCGACCGCGATCACCGAGCGGCTGACCGCACTGGTCCTCACCGCCGGACGCGAACCCGCCCTGGTCGTCCCGAAGCTGGAGCGGCCGGACGCCGAACGCGCCCCCGGCACCGCGGGCCTGCGGCTGCTCGACTGGTCCGACGGCGAGGACCCGTACGCGACCGCCGCGCCGCTGCTGGACCCGGCCGGGCGGTACGGCATCTCGGACGCCGCCTGGGCGATGCACCTGCTCGGCCTGCAGTCCGCGCTGCCCGACAGCCGGTACCGCTCGCTCACCGCCGCCCTCCCGATGCTGCGCGCCGTCAAGGACGCCGACGAACTGGAGCGCCTGGCCGCCGCCGGGGGCGCCGCCGACGCCGCGTACCGCTCGATCCTGGAGATCGGGTTCGCCGGGCGGCGGGAGACCGACGTCGCCGCCGACCTGAGCGCGCTGCTGATCCAGTACGGGCACAGCCAGGTCGACTTCACCGTGGTCGGCTCCGGCCCGAACGGCGCGAACCCGCACCACGAGGCCGGCGAGCGGGTGATCGGGGCGGGCGACACCGTGGTGCTGGACTTCGGCGGCCTCAAGGACGGCTACGGCTCCGACACCACCCGGACGGTGCACGTCGGCGACGACGTCCCCGCCGAGGTGCAGAAGGTGCACGACGTGGTGCGGGCGGCGCAGCAGACCGCCTTCGAGGCCGTCCGGCCCGGCGTGACCTGTCAGGAGATCGACCGGATCGCCCGGCAGGTGATCACCGGGGCCGGGTACGGCGAGTACTTCGTCCGCCGGACCGGCCACGGCATCGGCATCACCACGCACGAACCGCCGTACCTGGTGGAGGGCGAGGAGCAGCCGCTGGTGCCGGGGATGTGCTTCTCGATCGAGCCCGGCGTCTACCTGCCGGGACGGTTCGGGGTGCGCATCGAGGACATCGTGACGGTGACCGCCACCGGCGGGCGGCGGTTCAACAACACCCCGCACGAGCTGGGGATCGTCTCCTAGCGGAGGTTGCCCGATGCGTCCGATCCGCGACCGGGGCGAGGCCCTCGGCGAGTACCTGCGCGGTGCGCTCTGGCCACTGCCGCTGGCGGCCGTCGTCCTGGCGCTGATCGCCGGCAGCGTGCTCTCGCGGCTCGGGGTCGACGAGGACTCCTGGCTGCACCCGCTGGCCTTCGCCGGCAGCGCCGACGACGCCCGGCAGGTGCTCACCGCCATCGCCGCGACCATGGTCACGGTGATCGCGCTGGTCCTGGGCCTGACGATCGTCGCGCTGCAGGTCGCCTCCACCCAGTTCTCGCCCCGGCTGCTGCGCAACTTCCTGCGCGACCGCCCCAACCAGGTCGTGCTGGCCGTGTTCGTGGCCACCTTCGCGTACAGCACCGCCGGCCTCTACACGGTCGGCGTCCGGGACGGCTCCGAGGGCGGGGAGTTCCCGCGGATCGCCGTCACCGGGGCGATCGTGCTGGTCTTCGTCAGCCTCGGCATGCTGGTCTACTTCGTCCACCACGTGGCGCACTCGATCCGGATCGACTCGGTGATGACCACCACGGCCGGCAACACCCTGCGCGCCCTGCCCGTCCCGGAACCCGGCGCCCCCGCCCCCGACCTGGAGGGGCCGCGGCCACCGCCCGGGGCCACCGCGCTCGCCGTCCCGCGCTCCGGCTACCTGCAGACCGTCCACCCCCAGCGGCTGCTCGCCGAGGCCGCCCGGCAGGACGCGGTGGTCGTCGTACTGCCCCGGGTCGGCGACCACCTGGTGACCGGTCCGTTCCCGTTCGCCGTCGTCTGGAGCCGGTCCGGCGGCGCCCCCGCCGACCCCGCGGCACTCGCCCACGCCCTGCGCCGCAGCGTACGGATCGGGGCCGAGCGCACCCTCCAGCAGGACACCGCGTTCGGCATCCGCCAGCTCGTCGACATCGCCCTGCGCACGCTCTCCGCGGCCATCAACGACCCTTACAGCGCCGTCCAGTTGCTGGAGCGGCTGACCCCCGTCCTGCACCGGCTGGCCGCCCTGCCGCTCGGCGACCGGCTGTACCACGACGGCGCCGGGGTGCTGCGGGTGGCCGTCTCCGGCCACCGCTTCGACGAGTACCTGGACCTCGCCTGCGCCCAGCCCCGCCGGTACGGCTGCGCGGAGCCCGCGGTCTGCCTCGCCCTCCTGCGGCTGCTCGGCTCCGCGGCCACCGCCGTGCCCCCCGACGGCGAACGGCGCGCCGCGATCTCCGGGCAGGCCCGGCTCGTCCTGGCGGACGCCGGGGACCGGATCCACCAGCCGGCCGACCTCGTCGCGGTCCGCGAGCTGGCCGCCCGGCTGGGGCTGCCGTGAGCACCGGCAGCCGGCTCGGGCCGCGGGCCGGCGGGCCGGGAGGGGTTCGGGGCGTCAGGCCTCGGGGCGTCAGGGGTCGGGGCGTCAGGCCCGGAGGAACTCCAGGACGGCGAGCACCCGGCGGTGGGACTCCGCCGCCGGGGGCAGGTCCAGCTTCATCAGGATGTTGCCGATGTGCTTGCCGACGGCCGCCTCGGAGACCACCAGCTCCCGGCAGATCGCCGCGTTCGAACGGCCCTCCGCCATCAGCGCCAGCACCTCCCGCTCGCGCGGGGTCAGCCGCTCCAGCGGGTCGCGGCGGCGGCGCAGCAGCTGGCGCACCACCTCCGGGTCCACCACCGTGCCGCCCGCCGCGACCGCGCCGACCGCCGTCAGGAACTCCTCGACCTGGCCGATGCGGTCCTTCAGCAGGTAGCCCACGCCCGAGCCGTCACCGGAGTCCAGCAGCTCCGCGGCGTACGAGCGCTGGACGTACTGGCTGAGCACCAGCACCGGCAGCCCCGGCCGCGCCTCGCGCAGCGCGACGGCGGCGCGCAGGCCCTCGTCGGTCTGGCCGGGCGGCATCCGGACGTCGGTGATCACGATGTCCGGCGCGTGCGCGGCGACGGCCGTGCGCAGCGCCTGCGCGTCGCCCACCGCGGCCACCACCTCGTAGCCGAAGCGGCCGAGCAGGCCGATCAGGCCCTCGCGCAGCAGGACGCCGTCCTCGGCGAGCACCACCCTCAGTCGCGGGGCCTCCGGCCGGAGCGGGTCGGCGGTGTCGAGCCGGGGGCCGGGGTCGTGCCGGGGGCCGGGGTCGTGCCGGAGGTCGGGGCCGGGGCCGGTGTCGGGTCCGTGCCGGTCAGGGTGCAAGGGATCTCCACGCGCAGCAGGGTCGGCCCACCGGGCGGGCTGCTGACCGTCAGCGTGCCGTCCACCACCGACACCCGGTCGGCCAGCCCGGTGAGGCCCGTGCCGGCCGCGGGGTCGGCGCCGCCGCACCCGTCGTCCGACACCTCGATCGTCAACAGCCCGTCAGCGTACTGCCCCTGCACCCGCGCGGTCCGGGCACCGCTGTGCTTGGCGACGTTGGCCAGCGCCTCCGACACCGCGAAGTACCCCGCCGACTCGACGGCCGCCGGCAGCCGCCCCGGCAGCGCGAGAACCGTCTCGACGGGTACCGGCGAGCGGTCGGCGGCGTCCGCGCAGGCGTCCGGCAGGCCCCGGTCGGTGAGCACCTGCGGATGGATCCCGTTGATCAACTCGCGCAGTTCGGACAGCACTTCGCCCGCCTCCCGGTGCGCCCGGGCGAGCTGTTCGGCGAGCGGACTGCCCGGCGGGGCGTCCAGTCGCGCCAGGCCGAGCGTCATCGCCAGCGCCACCAGGCGCTGTTGGGCGCCGTCGTGCAGATCGCGTTCGATCCGGCGCCGCTCGGCCTCGAAGGCGTCCACCAACCGCGCCCGGGAGCTGACCAGTTCGCCGATCCGCAGCTCCTGGCCGCCCGGCGACAGCACCGCCCGCACCAGGGCCGCCCGCAGCGCCGCCACGGCGGTCACCGGGTACGCCGCGAGCGCCGCGGCGAGCACCCCGAGCAGGCCCAAGCCGGCGGCCAGGTACGGGGAGTGGACCTGCCACACCTTGAGGACGTTCACCTGCTCGCCGTCCAGCAGCAGCATCGGCAGCGCGGCCAGCAGGTAGCCCGGCACGGCCACCGCACCGCCGACCACCGCCAGGTCGATCGGCCACAGCACCAGGGCGGCCAGCGCCGCGAACCCCAGCTCCCGCCAGGTCGCCCGCTCCCGGTAGCGCAACCGCAGCCAGGCCCGCAGCCCCGGCCGCGGCACCAGGTGCGGATCCGCCACCGGCGCCGCGTCCACCAGCCCCAGCACCCGGCGCTCCCACGCCGCGTACGGCACCCCGACCAGCCCCAGCGCCACCAGCAGCGGCAGCCCGATCAGCACCACGGCCAGCACCCCGGCGACGGTCCCCGCCAGCAGCAGCCCGACGCACAGCAGAAGCCCGCCCGCCCCGGTGGCCAGCAGGTACCCGGCGGAGCGCCAGGGCAGCCCGGAGCGCAGGAACCCGGCCCGGCCGGGCCACCCCCCGGTGATCGTCATCCGCCGCACCCCCGCTGCCCGCCCACCGTCCCGACGCCCCGACCTTAGGGCGTGCCCGCCCCCGGCGCGGTAGGGCCTGCCCCACCCCCGGGAGTGGGCCTCGGGCTCCTGTGCCGCGGGCCCGGCGGCGGTTGGCTGGACGGCATGAGGATGCTGCGGATCGCGTGGAGGTCGTTGAAGGTGCGGTGGGTGTCGCTGGTGGGCGCGTTCACGGCGCTGGCGCTCGGGGTGGCGATGACGGCGGTGATGCTGCTCGGGCTCGCCTCCGCCATCGCCTGGCCGGGCGGCGGAGAGGCCGTGGTGTCGCTGGTGGCGGCGCTCGGGACCGCCGGCGGGGTGAGTGCCTTCGTCTCGGCGTTCGTCGTCGCGTCGACCTTCTCGTACGCCGTCGCGCAGCGCCGCCGGGAGTTGGGCCTGCTCCGGCTGGCGGGGGCGACGCGGGCGCAGGTCCGGCGGACGGTGCTGACCGAGGCGCTGGTGCTGGGCGCGGCGGCGTCGGCGGTCGGCTGCGTGCTCGGCCGCTCCGGGGCGCCCTGGCTGGTGCGCCGGCTGGCGGACGTCGGGATGGCCCCGGCGGGCTTCACGGTCGCCGACTCGGCCTGGCCGCTGCACGCCGCGTTCTGGACCGGCCTGCTGGTGGCCCTGGGCGGGGTGGCGGTGGCGGCCCGGCGGGCCGGCCGGCTGGGGCCGCTGGACGCCCTGGACTCGGCGGACCTCGACACCGGGGTGATGACGGCCGGCCGCTGGTTCTGGGGACTGGGTCTGCTGCTGACGGCCGCCCTGCTGATCGCCGCCGCCCTGCTGACGGACCCGGTCGACCTGTTGCACCGCAAGACGTACACCGTCCGGCCGATGCTGCTGATCTCGGCCTGCGGGCTGCTCGCGCCGGTCCTGGCCCGCCCGGTGCTGCGGCTGCTCGGGTGGCTGCCGGCCCGCTGGTCCGCGTACGGCGGCCGGCTGGTGCGGGAGAACGCCTCGGCCGCGCTGCGCCGGACGGGGGCGGTGGCCGCGCCGGTGCTGGTGTCGGTGGCGCTGACCGGTTCGCTGGCGGGGGCACTTGACACGGTGAGCGCCGCGCGGACGGCGGAGGCCCGGTCGCGGACGGCCGCCGACGTCGTGGTCACGCCGGGGGCGGATCCGGCCGCCCTGGTGGCCGCGCTGCGCGGGGTGCCGGGGGCGGTCGTGTCGCCGACCGGGCCGGTGCGGTTGTCGGTGGTCGAGGCGGACGGCACGGTGGTCCGTTCCGAGGCGCGGACGGCCGATCCGGCCGCGCTGGCGGCGGTCACCCGGCTGCCGGTGGCGGCGGGTTCGGTGGCGGCGCTGGACGACGGTTCGATCGTGCTGCCCGCGGAGTGGGGGCACGACGCGGTGGGCGCGGCGGTGCCGGTGGTGCTCGCCGACGGGCGGCGGGTGACCCTGCGGGTGGCGGCCGTGCTGCGCGACGGGCTGGGCGACAACGGTCTGTACGTGACGGCCCGCAACGCGCCGGGCGCCCGGGTGGACCGGGTGGACGTCCGGCTCGCGGACCGGTCCGCGGCGGGCCTGGTGGCCGCGCTGGCCGCCGAGCACGGTGCGCGGGCCGCCGACCGGGAGGAGTGGCTGGCCGCCACCGCGCCCGCCGCCGGCCGGATCGCCCGGCTGCGCACCGCACTGGTGCTGGGGCTGGCCCTGGTGTACACGGGCATCGCGCTGGCGAACACGCTGGTGATGGCGACCGTGGACCGCCGCCGCGAGCTGGCGCTGCTCCGGCTGAGCGGGGCGACCAGGAGCCAGGTGGTGCGGCTGGTGACCGCCGAGTCGCTGCTGGTGGTGCTGACGGGTGCGGTGCTCGGCTGCGCGGTCGCGGCCGTGCAGCTCGGCGCGATGAACGGGGCGCTGGCCCTGCTGGGGACGCCCCCGCCGCTGGTGGTGCCGTGGCGGGCGATCGGGGTGGTGGCCGGCGGGTGCGCGGCCCTCGCCGTACCGTGCGCGGCCCTCGCCGCGCTCTGGGCACTGCGGCACCGGCCGGTCGCGGCGGCGGCCCGCTAGGGCCCGTGCGGACCGCCGCCGGGCCGGTCAGATCCGGCCGAACCGCTGGTCCGTCGGAACGACCTCACGGCCCAGCGGCATCAGCGAGATGGGGATCATCTTGAGGTTGGCCCAGGCGAACGGGATCCCGATGATCGTGATCGCCAGGGCGAGCGCCGTCGCCACGTGCCCGATCACCAGCCACCAGCCCGCGAACACCAGCCAGATGACGTTCCCGATGCAGGACGGCGCCCCCGCGTCCGGCTTCTCGACCGTCGTCCGCCCGAACGGCCACAGCACGTAGCCCGCGATGCGGAAGGCCGCGATGCCGAACGGGATGGTGATGATGAGAATGCAGCAGACGATGCCGGCGACGGCGTAGCCGATGGCCATCCAGATGCCGCAGAGGATCAACCAGAGCACGTTGAGGACGAACTCAAGCACCTTCATACCCTCAGCCTGGCACGGACCCGACGGCCCGGCCACGGGACCAGGATGGGCGCTAGAGCGGGGTGACGGCCTTCAGGACCAGCAGCAGCGCGACCGCCGCGTTGAGGGCGCTGGCGGTGGAGGCGGCGGCGCCGAGGGCGGCCACCAGGGCGGCGAGCCCGGCCCGGGTGTGGGCGGGCGGCCAGTTGCGGGTGCTGGGGGCGGGGCCGAGCAGGGCGGCGACCCGGCGCGGGACGGGCCCGGGCTCGGCGAAGGCGGCGAACCCGGGGGCGGGGTGGCGGTGCGCGACGAGGGCGGCCCGGGCGACGGCGCGCGCGGTGAGCCGCCGGTCGCCGACGGCCTGCGCGGACTCCTCGTCGGCCCAGCGCTCGGTGCTGTACGCCACGGCCCGCTGGAGCGGCCGGAGGAAGGGGTTGACGCAGACCGCGAGCCGGTGGGCCAGCAGGTGCCGGTGGTGGCGGTGGACGAGGTGGGCGCGCTCGTGGGCGAACAGCGCCGCGCGCTCGCCCTCGTCGAGGCCGGCCAGCATGCCGGTGGAGACCACGACCCGGTCCGGCGCGCCGGCGGTGCCGGGCAGCGCGTAGGCGTAGGGCGCCGGGTCGGCGAGGATCGCGAGGTCGCCGTCGGCGACGGGCAGGCCGGCGACCGCGCGCCGGGCGCGCAGCCGGACCCAGCCGTGCCGGGCGAGGGTGCGGGCGCAGCCGCCGGCCACCAGGACCAGGACGCAGATCGCGGCGGCGCCGACCTCCCGGTGGTACGGGACGGCCGCGCGCACCTCGGGGTCGGACCAGTGGTCGGGCAGCGGGTTCCCGGGGATCTGGGCGGTGCCGACGACACCGAGCAGGCCGAGGCAGAGGGCGCTGCAGAGGGCCATCACCACGCTGAGCACGGTGAGCAGGCGGGTCACCGCGCGCGGGTGGAGGTGGTGCCCGGCCAGGCGGGCGATCGGCAGGGCGGTCAGCGGCAGGACGAGCGGGAGGAAGACGAAGACGCCCACGAGCCGCCTACCGCTCGGTGTCCGCCGCGGACGGCGGGGGTGCGGACGCCCCGTCCAGCAGGGCCCGCAGCAGTTCCTCGTCGTGCGGCAGCAGCGCGGTGACGAAGCTGGCCAGGACGGCGTCCCGGTCGGCCTCGCCGTCGAGCACCCGGCGCATCCGCAGGGCGGCCAGTCCGGCGGCGTCGGAGGCGGCCTGCCAGACGTACGAGCGGCCGGCCCGGGTGCGCGAGACGGCCTTCTTGGCGTGCAGCCGGGAGAGGATGGTCATCACCGTGGTGTAGGCGAGGCCGCCGTCGGCGAGCCGTTCCTGCACCCAGTTGGCGGTGGCGGGCCCGGGGGCGTGCTGGAGCACGGAGAGGACCTGGGCCTCCAGTTCGCCCTGGCCGCGGCGGCGGGCGCGGGTGTCCCCGGCGGCCGGGTCGGCCTGTTTCTGCTCGGCCATGACTGCCACTCCCTCCGGATGCCGGCGCCCGGGGTCGGGGCGGGCGCGCAGTCATCCTAACGAGAGCCCCTTCCGCGCCCCGCGGCCGACCGCCCTGGGCACCGGGCGGCGGCCCTCGGCGGAGCGGCCCTCAGCGGAGCGGCTCGCGCAGGTGCAGCGGGCGGGCGTTCTGCTGCCGGTCGAGTTCGGCGATGTCGGGGTGGTGGAGGTCGAAGGCCGGGGATTCGGAGCGGACCCGCGGGAGGGTGGTGAAGTTGTGCCGCGGCGGCGGGCAGGAGGTGGCCCACTCCAGCGAGCGCCCGTAGCCCCAGGGGTCGTCCTCGGTGACCTTCCGCCCGTACCGGGAGGTGTGCCAGACGTTGTAGAGGAACGGCAGGGTGGAGATTCCGAGCAGGAAGGAGCCGATGCTGGAGACGGTGTTGAGGGCGGTGAAGCCGTCGGTGGCGAGGTAGTCGGCGTAGCGGCGGGGCATGCCCTCGGCGCCGAGCCAGTGCTGCACCAGGAAGGTGGTGTGGAAGCCGACGAAGAGGGTCCAGAAGTGGATCCGGCCGAGGCGTTCGTCCAGCATCCTGCCGGTGAACTTGGGCCACCAGAAGTGGAAGCCGGCGAACATCGCGAAGACGACGGTGCCGAAGACCACGTAGTGGAAGTGGGCGACGACGAAGTACGAGTCGGAGACGTGGAAGTCGATCGGCGGCGAGGCGAGCAGCACCCCGGTGAGGCCGCCGAGCAGGAAGGTGACGAGGAAGCCGACCGTCCAGAGCATCGGGGTCTCGAAGCTCAGCGAGCCCTGCCACATGGTGCCGATCCAGTTGAAGAACTTGACGCCGGTGGGTACCGCGATGAGCAGCGTCATGATCGAGAAGAACGGCAGCAGCACCTGCCCGGTGACGAACATGTGGTGCGCCCAGACGGTGATCGACAGCCCGGTGATGGCGACGGTGGCGGCGATCAGGCCGGAGTAGCCGAAGATCGGTTTGCGGGCGAAGACCGGGATGATCTCGGTGACGATGCCGAAGAACGGCAGCGCGATGATGTACACCTCGGGGTGGCCGAAGAACCAGAAGAGGTGCTGCCAGAGCAGCGCTCCGCCGTTGGCGGCGTCGAAGGCGTGCGCGCCGAACTCGCGGTCCGCCTGCAGGCAGAGCAGGGCCGCCGCGAGCACCGGGAAGGCGAACAGCACCAGCACGGACGTGAGCAGGATGTTCCAGACGAAGATCGGCATCCGGAACATCGTCATGCCGGGGGCCCGGAGGCAGATGATCGTGGTGACGAAGTTGACCGAGCCGAGGATGGTGCCGAAGCCGGAGAAGGCCAGGCCCATGACCCACAGGTCGGCGCCGACCCCGGGCGAGCGCTCGACGCTGTTCAGCGGCGCGTAGGCGAACCAGCCGAAGTCGGCCGCGCCGTCCGGGGTGAGGAAGCCGCCGAGGGCGATCAGCGAGCCGAACAGGTAGAGCCAGTAGGCGAGCGCGTTCAGCCGGGGGAAGGCCACGTCCGGGGCGCCGATCTGCAGCGGCATGATCCAGTTCGCGAAGCCGGCGAAGAGCGGGGTGGCGAACATCAGCAGCATCACCGTGCCGTGCATGGTGAACATCTGGTTGAACTGCTCGTTGGAGAGCCATTGCGTGCCGGGCCGGGCGAGTTCGATCCGCATCGCCATCGCCATCAGCCCGCCGACCAGGAAGAAGACGAAGGAGGTGGTGATGTAGAGGGTGCCGATGCGCTTGTGGTCGGTGGTGGTCAGCCAGGCGACCAGGGCCCGTCCGCGCCGGCGCCGGCCCTCCTGCAGCCGGTGCGCGAGGCGGGGGCTGCGCGGCGGGCGCGGGGCCCGTTCCACGACGTCCTTCGGCAGCAGTGTCACGCGGTGCGCCTTCCGTGCGGGGCCGGGCGGCGACCGGTCCGCGGGCGCGGGACGGGCCCGGGTCCGGACAGGTCCGCCCCACCACTACCAGCCGCCGCCGTACGCGCCCGGGGGCCGCGCGGCGCGGTCACCCGAACAGGCGCGGTCCGATTGCCGTCCGCCCGGTCCGGGCGGACGGTCGAAGTCCGTACGCCGTTCCGTACGTCCGTTCGGCCGGGGGTGTGCGACGCGCCCGAGGTGCGTCGCGCGCCCGCGGCCCCGGCGTACGCCCAGGAGGACCTAGGAGGAGCAGATGAGCACCTCGCCCCCCACCCCCGACCAGCCCCCGCCCTGGCGATCGGGCACCGGCGCGCCGCCACCGCCGTCCTCGGTCAACCAGTTCAGTGACTGGGCGCCCGGCCTGGTGATCTTCGCCGCCGTGCTGATGCTGATCAACGGCTTCTTCGAGGCCTTCCGCGGGATCATGGCGATCTCCGAGGACGACGTCTTCCTGACCACGCCGCGCTATGTGTTCCGCTTCGACCTCACCGGGTGGGGCTGGATCCACATCGTCCTCGGCATCCTGGTCGCGCTGGTCGGCGCGTTCCTCCTCAAGGGCGCCTCCTGGGCCCGCTGGGCGGGTCTCGTGGTGGTCTCGCTGAGCGCCCTGGAGAACTTCCTGGCGCTGCCGTACTACCCGTTCTGGTCGATCATCGTGATCGCGATGGACGTCTTCATCATCTGGGCGCTCTGCGTGTACCACCCCGAGAAGAACTGGTAGCGCCCCCGGGAGCCCCGGCGACCGGTGCCCGGGACCCCGACGTCGGGGTCC
>NZ_JBSGXP010000030.1:0-64922 GCF_053610105.1 Kitasatospora sp. NPDC054939
GCGCTGGGAACGGTCGGTGCGGGCCCCGCGGTGCCCCAAGGATCGGGCAGCCGCCGCGCCCGCGGAACCTCGTAGGTACGAGGGTCAGCAGGCGGGGACCCAGGTGTGCGAGCGCGGGTGCTCCTGCGGGGGGAGGTTGCGGCGCTCGCCGATCCTGACGCAGCCGAGCAGCCCCTGCCGTCCGGCCCCGGCGTAGTAGAGGACGTCCACCGAGAGGGCGCCCTCGGCGCGGGTCTGGCCGTTGTTGCGGACGGAACGGGCCCGCTGCCCGGCCGCCCAGCCGCAGGGGATCGTGTCGTCGGCCCAGTCGGTGTCGCCGTCGACCCACGCGCAGACCTCGCCCTGGCCGTCCTCCTCGCTGAAGAAGCAGACGGCGCCGCGGGCGCAGCGGTCGTAGCCGCGGGCCTCGGCGGTGCCGGCTCGGCCCGGTTCGAACAGGCCGATGCCCCCGATGCCGAGGCCCGCGGCGAACGCGGCGGCGGCGCCGGCGGCGATCAGGGAGCGGCGCCGGCGGCGGAGGGCGGGCAGCAGTTGCCAGGGCGCGCGGCGGCCAGCCGCGGCGGCGCGCACCCGGCGGAGCAGGGCGGCGGCGGTGTGCGGGGCGCGGTCCTCGTGCCGGCGGGCGAGGCAGTCGGCGACGATGCCGCGCCAGGGTTCGGCGAGGTCGGGCGAGAGGCGCAGTCCCTCCTCGCCGCGGGCGTAGCGCAGGGCGGCGTCGCGGCGGGCGGCGGGGGTGCCGCCGGGCAGCGGCAGGGCGCCGGTGAGGACGACGTGGACGAGGACGCCGAAGGCCCAGATGTCGGCGGTGGGGCGGATCTTCATGCCGCGTTCGCCGACCTCGCACCAGAGCAGGTCGGGCGGGGTGTAGTCGGGGGTCGCGAAGGCCGGGGAGTAGGCGTGGGTGCCTTCGAGTTCGGCGGCCATGTTGAAGTCGGCGAGCCGGGCCGTGCCGTCGGGCATGAGCAGGATGTTGCCGGGCTTGAGGTCGCCGTGCACCCAGCCGGCCCGGTGGAGTTGGGCGAGTCCTTCGCAGACCTGGGCGAGCAGGCGGGGGCCGGCCGGGAGGGTCCGGCCGCCGGCGAGCACCGTGTCGAGCGAGCCCTCGGCCTCCTCCAGGACGAGGACGGTGGCGCCGTCGAGTTCGGGGCGCTCCGGGTCGTCCACGGTCAGGACCTCGTACATCCGGATCAGCCTGGGTGCGCGGACCCGGCGCAGCACCTCGGCCTCGCGGTCGGCGAGTTCGCGCAGGTGGCGCAGTTGGCGCGGGGTGCTGGTGCCGGTGGGGAGGACCTTGAGCGCGGCCCGGCTGGGGAGTCCGGCCTCGGGTGCGGCCCGCCGGGCGGCATAGACGCTGCCGAAGGCGCCGCTGCCGAGGGGGCGGTCCACCAGCCAGGGACCGATCCGGTAGCCGGGCGGCACCGGGAGGGTGGCGGGGCGTGCCGTCCGGCCGCTCACCGGGCGGCCCCGGGCGGGACGGTCGGGGAGGCCGGGGCGATGGAGGTGGCCGGGGCGATCGGCGCGGCGAAGGCGGCCGGGGACGCGAGGGCGGTCAGGGCGGTGAGGTCCTCCTCGCGGACCAGGTCGAAGCGCAGGGCGAGGGAGACCAGCGTCTCCTTCTTGCCGACCAGCCGGGGGCCGGTGTCGGCGGTCTCCGGTCCGGGCTTGAGGCGGAGTTTGACCGCCAGGTAGTCGATGTTCCACTGCACGGAGGCCCGGTTGGCGGCGGGCCAGAGCGGGCGCAGCCGTTCGACGAGCTGTTCGACGGTGGGCAGCGGGGCGTGCGGCCGGCCGCGCAGGCGGGGCTCGCAGAGGGCGGTGAGGACGAGGAAGTAGCGCTTGCCGCGGTCCAGCGGGAAGGCGAGGAGGGTGGGTTCGCCGCCCGTCGGCCCGCTGCCGGGGGCGCCGTCCGGGAGGAGGTCCTGGTCGGCGTAGTCGTGGCGGGGGGCCCAGACGTCCAGGCCGATCAGCTCGGAGCCGGCGGGCAGGACGATCCGGGAGAACTCGAACGGGACGGGGGCGCCGAGCCGTCCCGGGGCGATCTTGATGTGTTCGCCGGCGCCCTCGGGGTTCTCCACCACGTAGGTGGAGGAGCGGCTGAGGTTGCTGAGCGTCCAGTAGGTGCCGGTGGCGGTGATCTCCCCGGCGGTGCGTGACACCCCGCTGTGCGGGACGTTGAGCTGACCGTCGCCGCCGGCGGCGCAGCCGCGCCCGAACCGGAGGCTCTGGCCGGGTGCCAGGCGGATCTGCGCGGCCGGGGCCATGGTCGGCCCTGGGACCACGATGATGCTGTACACGCTGCGTTCCTTCCCCCGAGGTGGCAAGGGGGAAGGGTAGCCAGCGGAACGCAACATTCAGGCAACGAATGTCATGCGCCGGACATCCGTTCGGGCACTCCGGCGGGCAGTCCGGTGGACGGCACCCGCCGGACCCGCCGGCCCCGCCGCACTGCCGCCCGGCTACGGCGTCCCGCACTCGCCGCGCCATTCGAAGCGGTCGACCGTCCGCCCGCCGTCCGGCAGGTTGCCGCGCCCCTCGTCCCAGCCGCGGTGCAGGCACAGGCTGCCGCCCTCCCGGAAGTACACCTGGACGTGGTCCCAACCGGGCTGCGGGGTACCGTTGTTGAAGTACGAGCGGCGCAGTCCGCAGCCGGCGTTCGGCTGGTCGACGGCGGAGCGGCAGACCGTGCCGGTGCCGTCGGCACCCGAGTAGAAGCAGACGTCCCCGGGCGGGCAGTCCTGCCAGGCGGGCGGCGCACCCGTGCAGTTGCGGCTGGTGACGGCCGGCCAGTCCTTGTTCGTGCCCGCATACTCGACGCCGTCGAAGTGCACGGGCACCCGGTGCGACTCGTCGGTGAAGTCGCCGGTCGCCGAGTACCGCTGCTCGTAGTGGAGATGGGCCCACCGGGTGGCGGTGCGCCCGATCCGGCCGATCTGCGTGGACGGGAGGACGGCGTCGCCCTTCTTCACGTACGCGGCCGGATCGTCCTGGAGGTGGTAGTAGGCGGTGAACCAGCCGTTGCCGTGGCTGATCTGGAGGGTGTTGCCGGAGCCGTTGTCCCAGTAGGCGGCGGAGACCGTGCCCGCGGCCGAGGCCAGCACCGGGCGGCCGTCGGAGCCGGTGTTGCCCTCCACCATGATGTCCAGCGCGGGGTTGTGGCCGTAGGTGTGCAGCTCCCAGGTCGTCCCGCAGGGGAAGGGCAGCTGGAACGCCGGCTTGCCCGCCGCCCCCGCCGTGACCTGCGCCGTGACCTGCGCCCCCGCCGCCTCCCCCTGGACGGCCGCCGCGGGCCCGTTCGCCAGCAGCAGCACGGCGACGGAGACCAGCACCGCCGCCCTCAACCGCCGCAGCCTCTCCCGGTACCGCATCTGGCGTCCCCCTTCACAGCGTCCTTCGCGGCGTCCTTCACCGCGTCCGCGGACGGCACCCGTCCGGCACCCCGCGGGGGCCATGCTCGCCCGCCCCGCCGACCGGGACCACCTCGCACGTACGAGGGTCGCCCCCCGGCCGCGCCCGGCCGAACCGCGGTGGGGCCTCAGTCCGCGTGCAGCGCCCCGGCGAGCCGGGCGGCGAAGGCCGCGGGGTGGGTGGTCAGGCCGGTGTGCCCGCCGGGGAAGTGCAGCAGCTCGGTGCCGAACCGCCGGGCGAGGAACTCGGCCGGACGGTAGGGCAGTTCGCCCCGCGACTCCTCGCCTCCGGCGAGCACCAGCCGGTCGGACAGCTCCGCCAGCCGCCGCACGTCCGGCCGGTGGGCCATGAACGCCGGGACGATCCGCCCCAGGAAGTACGGCAGGTTCGCCATCGTCCGCTCGGCGCGGGCCGCCGCCTGCGGCGGGAGCTCGATCCGCGACGGGGCGGCAGCGGCGGCGACCGCCGGCTCCCCCGGCCGGCGCAGGCCCGCGGCGAACACCGCCACCGCGGGCAGCAACCCCTCGGCCCGGAGGGTCTCCTGGACGCGCGCGAGCAGTGCCCGGTGCTCGGCGGCATCGGGCAGCACCTCCACCACCGGCGGCTCGTGCGCCACCAGCCGCCGGACCCGCTCGGGGCGGGCGGCCAGCAGGTGCAGCGCGACGATCGCCCCCGAGCTGGAACCGAACACGCGGGCGGGCTCGCCGGGTGACAGCAGTTCCAGCAGCCGGTACGCGTCGTCGGCGTGCTCGGCCACCCGCTGCTCGGCCGCGGGGTCGTCGAGGGTGCTGCCGCTGATCCCGCGCGGGTCGTACGTCGCGACGGTCCAGTGCGCGGCGAGGTCGTCGGCGACGCCGTCGAAGGAGGCCGCACCACCGGCCCCGCCCGGGATCAGCAGCAGGAGCGGACCGCGGCCCCGCACCTCGTAGTGCAGGGTCGCGCCGGCCACCCGCAGGGTGCCGGTGGTGGGTGCGGTCGGGTCGGCCGGGGCGGTCATGCGGGGTCTCCTCCGTGGGATGCGGGCCAGTGCTGCAGAAGGGTGTGCAGGGCGTCCAGGGCACGGTTCCACGACTCCTGCGGCGGGCGGGCGTGCCCGAACCCGCCCGTCGCCTCCAGGGCGACGAACCCGTGGAAGGTGCTGCGCAGCAGGCGGACGGCGTCGGTCAGGTCGGGCTCGGCCAGTCCGTAGCCGCGCAGCATGCCGTAGGTCAGCTCGACCGCCCGGCGCGGTCCCGGTGCCTGCGCGAGGAGTTCGGGGTCGATCTCCAGCCCCGCCTGGGTCGCGGCGTAGCGGCCGGGGTGCCGGTGGGCGTACGTGCGCCAGGCGTTCGCGAAGGCGGTCAGTGCGTCGCGGCCCGCCAGTCCGGCGGTCGCCTCGGCGATCAGGACGGTCTTCTCGTCCGCCGCGAGCAGGGCGATCCGCCCCCGCAGGTCGTCCAGGTTGCGGACGTGCCCGTAGAGGCTGGCGTCCTTCACCCCGAGCCGCCGCGCCACCTGGGACATCGTGATCCGGTCGAAGCCGACCTCGTCCGCCAGTTCGGCCCCGGCGACCGTCACCCGCTCCGCCGTCAGTCCGGCCCGCGCCATGTGCCCTCCACGCTTTCCTAGGGGTTCTAGTTTTAACCTAGGACCCCTAGGATCGGCAAGCGCAATCGGCGGACCGGACCGAGCGGCCGACCCTCCCCCCGTAGGCCGGTGGGCCCGGCAGGGGGCGGGCGCCCACCGGCCGGGCCGTCACATCGGCAGCGAGCAGAGCCGTACCGGACCCGCCGGCCAGGCCGCGCCCTCGTGCAGCGGGAACCACAGGGCGGCCAGTGGCATCGTCACCACGCGACCGCCGGGCTGCTCCACCTCCATCGCGTGCGACACCTCACGCCAGCCGAGCCGGCCGTAGAGCGCGACCAGCGGGGGCCGGCAGAACAGCAGGCCGACGGCCGGGCCCAGGGTGCGGGCGTGGTCGACGGCCGCGCCGACCACCACCCGGGCCAGGCCGAGACCGCGCAGGTCGGGGGCGACGGCCACGCCGCCGACGCCGACCGCCGCGAGGTCCGCGCCGCCGACGGTCAGCCGCAGCGGCAGCAGACCGGTGTGCGCGGCCAGGCGCCCGTCCCGGCGGCGGATGCCGAAATGGATGTCCTTGGGCAGGAAGGTCAGCCCCGTGTACGCGACACCGAAGGGGTCGTCGCCGGCGCCGAGGATCTCGGCGACCTCGGCGGGGGTGTAGTGGTCGAGCCGCTCCACGGCGGGCGGCAGGGAGTCGAAGTGATCACTCATCAGGTCATCATCCCCCGGGCCGTTCGCCCACGGCCGACCGGGTCCGACCGCACCCCGGGCGACGGCTCAGGCGGCTCAGACGGCTCAGACGGACTCCTCCGCCGGATCCGCCGCCCTCCGGCTGCGCGCCCGCGCCAGGGCCCACGCAGCCCCGCCGGTCAGCGCGGCCGTCCCCAGCGCGTACACCGGGAGCCAGCGGGTGGTGGTCGACGCGAGGCAGACGTCGACCGCCCGGGCACTCTGCGCCTGCTGCACGAACACCAGGGCGTCGCCCGCGTCGCCGGCCAGGCCGCCCAGTGCGGCCTGCGCCTGCAGACTCGCGTAGCTGCCCGCCTGCCCGCACTCCTGACGGGTGCCCGGCATCGGGAACAGCCAGTCCCAGCGCTGGAGCGCCGGAGCCAGGGCGAGCGCCACGCAGAGTCCGACCACCAGCGAGTAGGCGGTCAGCCCGGCCGCGTACGAGGCCCGCCGCCCGGGCGAGGGCACCGGCACCCGGCCGAAGGAGAACACCACCGCCAGCAGCGTCGCGCCGAGGTAGGTGGAGAACCACTCCCACGAGCCCTCCGCGAGCGAGAACGCCAGCACAACGCCGAGCGCGGTGCCCAGCACCCCGGGGTCGCTCGCCACGGCCGCGGCACCCCGGACGTCTCGACGGCTTCGCTCGCCCACGCGCTCTCCCCTGCCGGTCTCCGAAGCCCCCAGCCTCCCGCCGCCGCCCGCCCTCCGGCCCGCCACCACACCGGCCCCTGTCCGGAGCCCACCCGCCCGGGCCAGCGGCGCACCGCCCCGCCGTGATCGATCGGCGTCGGAGCCGTGGGCTACTGTGTCCGTCGTCAGGTGAGGTGGCGGGGGGTCATGGGGAACGCGGGGTTGGTGCACCAGGTCCGGATGGCGCGGGCGGGTGCGGGGGATCCGGCGGTGCTGGTGGCGGAGGTGCGTCGCAGTGCGCTGCTGGTGCTGCGCTGGGGCGAGGAGGCGGTGTGGACCTCCGACCACGGCGGGCTGCGCTGGATCCACGCCTTCACCAGCGAGGCCGAACTCGCCGCCTTCGCGCAGGCCAAGGGCCTGCCGCTGGAGGGCCTGCCCTATCTGACGGTGCTGGGCTCGCGGTTGCTGGACGTTGCCGTGCCCGCGCTCGGGGTGCCGGGCGGAATCGCCCTGGACGCGGCCGGGGCGCAGGGCATGCTGTTCCCGCCGATGCGCGGGATCGTCCCGGACGCGCTTGCTCTGGACGGCCCGTCAGGCCCGGCAGGTGCGGTGGGTGCGGTCGCCCGGTAGCGGGTCGGTGCGGTAGCGGGTCGGTGCGGTAGCGGGTCGGTGCACGGAAGACGGTTGGTCGGATACGGGGGGCAGTGGGTGTGGCGGATTTCGAGGTCGACCCTCAGACGCTGAAGCTGGCGGAGAAGGGCATCAACGAGGCCATCGACGAGATGCAGAAGCTCGGCATCGCCGGCCTGGCCGAGAGCGGACGCGGCTTCACCGAACTGGAACTGTCCGGCATGGACGCCGGACACGGCCAGCTCAGCGCCGTGTTCGGCGAGTTCTGCGAACGCTGGTCCTGGGGCGTGCGCTCCCTGGTCCAGCAGGGCTCCGCCGTCGCCGAACGCCTCGGGCTGGCCGCCGGCTTCTACCACGAGCAGGAGCAGTACGTGGACGGCCTGCTCAAGGGCACCGTCTCGGCCGCCATGGGCAACCCCCACCAGAGCGGCGAACAGGCCGCCGGCAAGTCCTGGAACGAGATCTGGGGCGACAACCCCTACACCCAGCTCACCAACCCCGACTTCTCCGCCGCCTCCGCCGCCCAGTCCGGCGAGAACATCAAGAACGCCTGGAAGGACGCCGCCAAGAGCAAGCTCGAACAGCCCCAGGCCGTCACCGGCTTCATCCAGGGCGCCGTCACCGGCCAGACTCCGTGAGCGGCGGCCTGCTCGACCGCGCCCTGAGCGCCGGCGGCAAGTTCATCGACGTCAACGTCCAGGCCGGAGCCGAAATCCTCAAGGGCGGCTCCCGCGCGGCCGGCGGCCTGCTGGAGGAGGTCGGCCTCGACGGCGCAGCCCAGTCCGTGCGCGGCTGGGGCGACGATGTGGCGGACGCCGGCGGCCTACGGGTGGGCGAGGCCAGACTCGGCCAGAGCGACGACGTGCGCCACCTCCTGCACGGCGATCCCAAGCGGATCGCCGAGGTCGCCGCCCACCTGAAGAAGTTCCACGACGCGTTCGAGAAGACCGGCACCGCCCTGTCCCGCCTGGACCACGAGCACTGGAAGGGCCAGGCCGCCGAAGCCTTCCGCGCCACCTTCACCCCCCAGCCCAAGGCCTGGCTCAGCGCCGCCGACGCCTGCGGCAAAGCCGCCGCAGCCCTGGACAACTACGCCCACACCGTCACCTGGTCCCGCGGCCAGGCCGAGGAAGCGGTGAAGATGTGGAAGGCGGCCCAGCAGAAGCTCGACGCCGCCACCGCCCAGTGGCGCCAGGACGCCCTCACCTACAACCTGCGCGCCAAGGCCTACAACGCGATGCCGGCCGACCAGCGCCCGTCAACCCCGCCGGCGCGGCCGGAGGACTTCACCAACCCGGTCGAGGCCGAATTCCAGGCCGCCCAGGACAAACTCGACGCCGCCCGCCGCCAGCGCGACTCCGCCGCCACCACCGCAGCAGCCGCCGTCGGTGCCGCGATGGAGGCCGCCCCCAACAAGCCCAGCCCCACCCAGCAGCTGAAGGCCGACCTCTCCGACGGCCTGAGTGCGGCCCCCGTCGCCCTGCTCCACTTCGAGGGCGGCCTGCTGCAGAGCGGCACCGACCTGCTCAAGCTCGGCCGCAGCCTCAACCCCTACGACCCCTACAACATCTCCCACCCCCACAAGTACGTCGAGACCGTCAACACCACCCTCGCCGGCCTGATCACAGCGGGCGACCACCCCGTCGAGCTCGTCAAGGGCATCGTCGGCAGCGGCTGGGGCAGCGACCCCTCCGAGGCGAGCGGCAAACTCGTCGGCAACATCCTCCTCGGAGCAGGCACCGGGGGCAGCGGCACCACCGCCAAGACCGCCGCCACCGCAGCAGCCCAGAACGCAGCCAAGACCGCCGCCAAGAACACCGCCGAGAACGTCGCCAAGGAGGCCGCCGACCAGGCCGCCAAGGAGGCCTTCGAGAAGCTGGCCAAGGACGCCGCGGCCAGACCGCCGGTCCCCTCGCCGACCAATCCGGCGGGTCTGCCCGAGGGCTGGACCGTCCCCGGCAAGGAGACGGCCGACAACGCCGCCCAGCAGGCGTTCGAGCAGCAGGCCGCCGAACTCGCGGCCAAGGACGCCGCGGTGGCGTCCAAGCTGCAGGATCTGATGGAGCTGGAGTCGCGCGCCACCGGGGCCTGGCCGGACGACCCGCTGAAGGCGGCCGCCGACCGGAACGTCAACCTCTCCGGTCTGCCGTACGAGCCCAAGTGGCGCACCAGCACCGAGGACCTCTACCGCTTCGACAACCGCCCACCGGACCGGATCTTCACCGAGGACGGCGGGCTGAAGCCGCTCAGCTCGGACTTCAACGACCTGGCCGCCTACGCCGGTTCGGGGAGCAAGGACTCGGTGTACGTCGGCACGACGCGCGATCCGAACCTCAAGCTCGGCGCGAACCGGCTCTGGCGCTACGAGGTCGACGCGCCGGGCGGGATCGACGTCAACGCCAGCCTGGGGCGCAAGGAGGCGGGCGGCATCTCGCCGCACGCGGACGAGGCCGAGATCGCCTTCCCCGGCGGGGTCGACGTCCGGCACATCAAGGGCGCCTGGCGGCTGGAGAACGGCAAACCGGTCGAGTTCGTCCCCAACCCGCACTACCGGCCCGGGTAGGACGACCCGTCGCCCGGCCCGCCCGGGCGGAGCCCGACCCGCCGGACCCACGCCCGACCCGCCCGACCGTGCCGAGAGAGGCCCGCCCGATGCCGTTCAGTACCCCGCCCGCCCCGCCCGTGCCCCCGGCGCCCGTGCTCACCGACGCCATGCGTGCCGAGGCGCGCAAGCGGCCCGGCGGGTGGCTGTACTCGATCGACCCGGGCTTCGACCCGGACGGGACGGTCCCGGGGCACGGCGTCATCGGCGCCTGGGAGATCGACCGGACCGGCGAGGTGGTGGGCTTCCGGCCCAACCCCAACTACCGGCCGACCCCGATGGCGCTGGGCTTCCCCCGGCCCGTCAGCGAGCTGGAGAACACCCTGCAGCTGGCCGCCACCGGCTACCGCGGCGATGCGGACCTGGTCGCCGCGCTGCTGGCCGCCGAGGTGCTGGTGCGCGGCGTGCCCGGGCAGCAGCTGCCGACCACCCTGCCCGGGGCGAACGGGCGCCGGGTGCTGGAGGTCTGCACCTCACCGGACCACTTCCCGACGTCCTGGCCGGGGGCGTTCCCGGTGGCCGTCCGGACGCTGGCACTCATCGAGCCCGGGACGGACCTGCGGATCAACCCGGGCAGCCGGGTGACGGTCGCCGTGCCGATCGAGGACCTGCAGCAGGCGCTGGCCGCGGCCGGCCCGACCGGACCGCAGGCCGCGCAGTGACCGCCGAACTGCCCGTGCCGACGCCCGAACAGCTCGCCGCAGCACGGGAGTTCGTGGGCATCCGGGAACGGGAGGGCGCCCGGGAGCTGCCCGACGGCGTACCGGCGGTCTCGACGATCGTCGGCGCCTGGTCGAACCTGATGGTCCGGAACCTGGTGCGCACCCGGTTCGCCCTGCGGCGCGGCGACCGCGCGGAGGCGGCCCTCGGCTGGGCGGTGGTGGTGGAGGGCCTCGCCTGGTGGGCCCGCGATCCCGCGCTCCCCGAGGAGCTGCGGGCAGCAGCCCAGGCCGCCCTGGGGCGTGACGGCACGTCCTGAACACCGGCCCATTGCCGGGCCGCCGGGCGCGCCCGCGGCTACGACGGCGCCGACGCGCTCAGCGCGATCCGCACCAGGCCGTCCGGCAGGGCCAGGACGAAGGCGCCCGGTCCGACCGGCACCAGGGCGCGGACGGGTGCGCCGAGCGCCAGGTCGACCGCGCTGCTGCGGCCGTCCACCGGACCGACCCGGACCGCGCCGTCGGCCCAGGCCACGGCGAGGAAGAGTCCCTCCCCCGTCATCGCCAGCGCCAGCGCGGCGACCGGGCTCGGCCGTTCCGCGACCGGTTCTGGCAGCGGGGGCGTGCCGGGGCACCAGGCCCGGACGCGGCCGTCGGCACCGCCGCTGACGAGGAGGACGGTACCGGCCGGGGCGTCCTCGTCGGCGGGCAGCAGGACCGCGCCCAGTGCGGTCACCGGGCCCTCGTGCAGCTGCTCGGCGGCGTGCTCGCCGGGCCCGAACCAGCGCACCGCGCCGCCTGCCTCGCCGAGGGCGGGGAGGTGGCAGAGGGCGGTCGGCGCGGCGTCCGCGGGGAAGGGGACGCCCTCGCCGGCCAGGGTGTGCAGGCGGCCGGCGGTGTCCAGGGCCAGCACCGTGCCGTCCGGGAAGCAGCTGAGCTGCGCCGGCTCCCCCGGGCAGCCCGCCGGGAACGGGGCACCGCGGTCGCTCCCCGAGGCCGGGTCGAGCACCCGGACGGTGCCGGCGGCGTCGGCGGCCAGCAGGCTGCCCTCGTAGGGGCCCCGGCCGAGCGCCGCGGCGGCGGTCGGCGGCTCGCCCCCGGCCCCCCAGCGCGCCCACGCGGTGCTCCAACCCGCGTCGGCGGGGCCCGCGCCGGGGTTCGCGGTCGAGGGCCCGTCGGTGAGCCGCATCAGCAGCAGGTGTTCGCGCGAGGCCGCCGAGGGCTCGCGGAGCAGCGCAGGTCCGGCGGCCCGCCAGGCGGGGAGCAGCCGGGCGTCGGGGCGGGCGGCGAAGGCCGCGGCGACGGCGCGCTGGTCGGCGCGGGCGACCAGCACGGGGTCGTCCAGCAGCCCGTCCGCGAAGCCCGCCGCGAGAGCCTGGCCGAGCAGCAGGCCGAGCCGGGCCGGGTCGGCGGCCCGCAGGTCGGGGGTGCCGGCGGCGGTCCGGGGGACGGATCCGGCGACCGTCCGGGCGAGTTCCGCCGGGTCGGTGGCGCCGGCGGCGGTGGCGAGGTCGCGCAGCGGTCCCGGGGCCAGCCACCACGTCCCGCCGGCGCCCCCGGTCCAGTCCCTGAGGTCGGTGCCGTCCTCGGGCAGCAGGCTGGTGGTGGCCGCGACGGATTCGGGCCCGGCCAGCAGCGACCACTCCTCGGCGGTCAGGGGCCGGGCGGCGGCGGCGAGAACGGCCAGCGCGGTGCGGGAGTCCTCGGGGAGGCGCCGGTACCAGGCGGCGGCCAGCGCGATGGCGCCGAGCCTGGGCTCCGCGGGCAGCGGGGTGCCGCCGGGGGTCCGGGAGGCGAGCAGGGCCAGGCCCGCGTTGGTGCCGAGGTGTTCGGCGCCGACGGGCGAGTCTCCGCGGCGGCGCTCGTACCAGGCGGTGAACCGGGCCGCGTCGGTCCAGGCGGGGTCGGCGAGGTCCATCACGGCGGCGTCGGCTGCGGCGTTCGGCAGGCCCGCGGCGTTCGACAGGCCCCCGGCGATCGACAGGCCCGGGGCGGTGTCGACGACGGCGCGGACCTGCGGCAGGGCGAGCAGCGGGTCGAGCAGCCGGGCGGCGAGCTCCTCGGGGTGCAGGGCGCGGTCGAGGTCGCGCAGGAAGAGCAGGACGGGGCGCTTCGCCGCGGCGAGGGCGGCGGTCAGGTCCCCGGGGGTGCGGGCGTGCAGGCCGAGCCGGGCGGCCAGGGTCCAGACCGCGAGGTCGACCGTGGCGCCGGCCAACGACACGGCGGCGTCCGGGCGTTGCCGGGCCGGGGCGGCGGGGTGGGCGCAGGCGGTGGCGAGCCAGCCGAGCAGGTGGCTGCGGCCGCTGCCCGGCGGGCCGGTGACCAGGCAGATGCGGGGTGCGCGCGGGTCGTCCAGCAGGCGCAGCAGGGCCGCTCCGGCCGGTCGGCGTCCGGCGCCGAGCGGTGGCAGCCTGCGCGGCTCCGTCGCGTTCTCGTCCATGGCCCCCCGATCCCCTGTTCCCCCTGGTCCGCGCCAGTGTACGGACCGGTGGGCGGGCCGTGGTGAGGGTGGTCGGGGTGCCGGGGCGGGGCCGCCCGGCCGCACGGACCGCACCCCGACTGTGGTCTGATGGTCGGATGATCGACGAACGTCTTGCCGCGGAGCTCCTCACGCCGGTCGCGGAGGTGGTCCGGCAGGCGGCCGCCGCCGAGATCATGCCGCTGTTCCGCGGGCTGGCCGACGACCAGGTCGCGGAGAAGACGGGCCCGCACGACCTGGTGACCGTCGCCGACCGGCGGGCCGAGGCGCACCTCACCGCGGCGCTGACGGCGCTGCTGCCGGGCTCGGTGGTGGTCGGCGAGGAGGCGGTCGACGCGGACCCCACCCGGTACGCGGCGCTGGACGGCGACCGCCCGGTCTGGATCGTCGACCCGATCGACGGGACCAGGACCTTCGTCCGCGGCGGCGAGGGCTTCTCCACCCTGGTCGCGCTCGCCCACCGGGGCGAGCTGCTGGCCTCCTGGACGTACACCCCGGCCCGCGACTCGATGGCGACGGCCGTCCGGGGCGGCGGAGCGCTGCTGGACGGCCGGCCGCTGCGGGCCGGCTCCCCCGCGCCGGGCGAGCCGCTGGAGGTGGCCTGCTCCAATCCGGTCTACAGCGCGGGCGTGCCGAGCCGCGCGCTGCTGGCGCTGCGCACCGACGGGGTCGTCACGCGCTCCTGCGCCGGCTCGGCGGGCCTGGAGTACCTGGCCGTCGCACGCGGGGAGCTCGACGCGACCGCGTTCGCCTGGGAGAGCGCCTGGGACCACGCGGCCGGGCTGCTGCTGGTCGCCGAGGCGGGCGGCGCCCACACCACCCGCACGGGCCGGCCCTTCCGCCTGGCCGGCGGCAACGACCTCCCGTTCACGGCCGCCCGCGACGCGGCCACCGCCGAGCGGGTGCGAACTCTGCTGGCCGGTGGGCGGGCGGCGCCGTCGCGGGGGGCCTGACGACCGCGCCGCCCGCCCGCCGTCACCCGGTGAAGCCGGGGACGACGGTGACGCCCTCGCCGCCCCGGGTGTGCTCCAGGACCAGGCGGGCGACGGCGATGTCCAGCGAACCGAGGCCGAAGGGCGAGTAGACGGCGATCCGGCTCCGGTCGGGCGCGGCCCGGCCGAGCAGGTAGTCGCCGACCGGGCGGATCTCCGCGCGCTCCACCAGGCCCGCGTCGACGGCCAGGCCCAGCGAGGTCCGCTCGCGCAGGGCGTGCGACACCTCGTCCACGACGTGCACGGCGCCCGCCATCGCCTCGGCGGTCAGGTCGCGCAGCGACATGTGGAGCACCACCGCGCCCGGGGTGAACCAGGCCGGGTCGGCGAGGTGCGGCTGCACGGCCGTGGTGGCGAGGAGGACGAGGTCGGCGCCGGCCAGGGCCTCGCGGGCGCTTTCGGCGGTGACCACCTCGCCGGCCCGGTCGGCGAAGGCGGCGGCGAACGCGGCGGCCCGCCCGGGAAGCAGGTCGTGGACCGCAATCGAGTCGAACTTCCATCCGTCGGCGAGCAGTTCGCGCACCGTGGTCTCGGCGATGTAGCCGGTGCCGACCACCGCGAGCCGGCCGGCCGTGCGCTCGCCGCCGGTCAGCGCGCTCGCCCCGACCACCGCGGACAGCGCCGTGCGGTAGCCGCTGATCCGGGCGCCCTCGATGACCGCGGTGGGGAAGCCGGTGCGCAGGTCGTTGAGCACGATCAGCGCGGAGGCCCGGGGCAGGCCGAGGTCGAGGTTGCCGGGGAAGCTGGAGATCCACTTGATGCCCATGGCCGGGCTCTCCCCCGGGACGTACGCGGGCAGGGCGATGATCCGCTCGCGGCGCGCCGGGTCAGGGTCGGGGCGCAGGAAGAGGCTGTCCGGGTTGACCAGCCGCCCCTCGGCCGCGTGGATGTACACCTGCTCGACCACGGCCCGGGACTCCCGGGCGAGGCCGGCGAGCGCGTCGTCCACCACGGCGCGGGGCAGCACGCTCAGCGCGTGGGCGGGGTCCGGCTCGGCGCTCGACGGTTCGGCGTTCGACGGTGCGGCGTTCAACGGTGCTCCTCGGTGACGGCGTGGCGGGCGGGGACGGAGAACGGACGGGGACGGCGGACGGTCGGGTGGCAACGGTGGCGGGCGGCGCCGGACCCCGGGGGCGGGCGGCGCCGGGCCGGCCGGCGGTCACCGGCCGGCCCCGGGGGCGGATCAGCGCAGCAGCGAGAACTTCTTGGTCAGCGGATCGATCAGCTCGCGCGGCCCGAACAGCGCGACCCCGTAGTAGTCGAGCGACTCCTCGGGGGTGGCCTTCATGCGCTCCAGCTGGTCGGCGAAGTCGCCGCCGGTCATCTCCCCGGTGAAGTCGGTGTGCAGCAGCCCGGCCGCGGCGGCCTCCTCGCGCAGCTTGCGCAGCCAGGCGGGCCGGCCCTCCAGGACGACCAGGGACAGTCCGGAGACGGGCGCGTGCCGGCCGCCGTCGCCGTCGGTGTAGGCGAGGAAGGACATGTCGGCGAGCAGCTCGGGCCGTTCGGCGGCGGCCCGGGCGGTGAGCGCCAGGCACATGTGCGAGGCGGCGTTGGCGGCCACACCCGGGGGCAGCTTCGCCTTGAGCGCCACCACGAACTTGCAGCGGGTGTCGACGGCGGTGGGGTCCACGAGGAGGGAGTCGAGCTGGTGCATGACGGTGCGCTTTCTCGATCGGCGGTGCGGTTCGGTGCAGTGCGGCTTCGGTTCGGTGTGACGCGGTTCGGCTTCGGTGTAGTGCAGTTCGGTACGGTTCGGCTTCGGTGCAGTACGGGCGGGACGGACGGTCAGCGGGCCGCCGGGTAGCGGAGGAAGGACTCCACGGCGGCCGGGTTGATCCGGTAGCCGGGCCGCCCCTGGATGACCGTGCTGGGGTCGAAGGTGAACGTGGTGGCCTGCCGGAAGCGCTCCTGGGCGACGCCCCGGAAGCGCCGCACGCTCTGCGCCAGGGCGGCCGAGGTCCGGCCGGTGCGCGCGGACAGTTCGGCCGCGGACAGCAGCGGCACCTCCCGGCCCTCCGTCCGGCAGCGGGTGAACTCCTCGCCCAGGACGTGCAGGATGTCGGTCAGCGGATCCGGCGTCTGCTCGTAGACGGTGATCCCCTCGATCGACAGCAGCCTTCCGTAGAGCGCCACTTCGACGTGGACGGGCTGGTCGGGCAGCTTGGCGAGCGGGCGTTCCAGGATGGGCGCGGGCACCGCATAGCGCGAGCGCAGACCCATGTAGTGGGCGAGGGCGCGGCGGACCGCCTCGTCGGCCGGGGCCGGTTCGTCGGCGCCGGTCTGGAGGCAGTCCACCGCGGCTCTCAGCAGCTCGGGGACCTCGCTGCGCAGTTGCTTGGTGTAGCGGCCGATCCAGTCCACGGTGGCGGCCTTGCCGTGCAGCCGGGCGTGGATGATGGCGGCGTCCAGCAGGGCGATGTCGCCCTGTCGGCCGAGGCCGGAGTGCCCGAGCCGGTCGTGCAGGTCGAGCGCGGCGCCGATGAGGTGCTGCGAGGTGGGGCCGACCGGGCTGGCGCGCAGCATCCGGTGCCAGCCGGCGTACGCGGTGAGTTGGGCGTTCCAGTCGCGGGCCGGGGCGCCGAGGCGGCGGGCGAGCAGCTGGAAGATGTACGGGTAGGGCGAGGCGGGGAAGGACATCCAGCCGAAGGAGAAGAGGTCCAGGGCGGCGACGAAGTCGCGCCGGTCCCGGTACTTGCAGGCGGAGAGCAGCAGTTCACTGGTGCGCAGGTAGCGCTGGAGTATCGTGCGGTCCTGCTCGGTGAGGGCCTTCGGCCAGAGCGTGACGGACTCGACGAAGGTGCTGTAGTCGCCGCTCTGGACGTCGCCGAGTTGGAAGACCGGTTCGCCGTCCTCGGCGACCGGGTACCGCGCGAGCACCTCGGTGATGTACTGGCGCTGCTCCTCGACGGTCGCGGCGGCCTCGTCGTCCTGGCCCAGGGTCAGCTGGACGATCACGATGTCGGTGAACAGCCAGGCGGCGTCGGCGTGGTAGCGGTAGGCGCGGTAGCGGGCGAGGGAGTCCCGGAACAGCGGCTCGGCCAGGTCGGCCCGGTCGTCGGCAGCCGTGTCGAGGGCGTCGCACCAGACGCTGAAGGAGCTCGTGGTGAACGGTTCGATGCCGCCGGCGAAGCCGAGTTCGGCCGCCAGCCGGGCGAGGGCCGCGGGGAACACCGAGGCGGGGTAGGCGGACCACCCCTGGCTGAGGTGGTCCGCGACCTCCACGAGCGTCTGCGGATCGCGGTCGTCCACGGCGCGGTCGAGGAGCCCGATCAGCTCCTTGAACCGCGGCATGATCCGGCCGGTGTGCAGGAAGGAGTTCTCCTCGTAGGTCCGGGCCACGGCGAGCAGCCCGTCGGCGACCGAGCCGTTGCCGTCGAGCCGGCCGCACAAGGCCGCCAGCAGCAGGGTGCGGGCCACCGCGTGTTCGTCCGACTGGACGAGCCCGGGGCCGGAGAGGCGGCTGAGCTCGCCCAGGCCGGGGCGGGGGCCGTTGCCGCCGGCGTAGGCTTCGAGCGATCGGTAGATCTCGGGCAGTACGTGCATCTGGTCTTCCTCATCGGCTGGTTCCGGTCCTCCTGGGGGAGGCCGACCACTGTCTATCCCATACCGGCCGTGCAGTGCGGTCGGCACACGCTCAGCGGTGTCACCGATTCGCCGATGGAGTCGAGCCATTCGTCGTTGTAGATGGTGCTCTGGTACTTCTCCCCGCCGTCGGCGCAGATGCACAGCGGGTCGGTGAGTTCGGGGTGCTCGGCGAGGTGGCGCACGCACGCGGCGACCACGGCGCCGGAGGAGCCGCCGAGGTGGATGCCCGCCTCGCGCAGCACGAGCCGGCAGTAGTACGCCGCCTCCCCGATGTCGGCGTACGCCACGTGGTCGATCATGTGCGGTTCCACGAAGGAGGAGTGGCGACTGGCGCCGATGCCCGACAGGTGCCGGGTGCCGGGTGCGCCGCCGAGGGCCACCGATCCCTTGATGTCGACGGCCACCAGGCTGGTCCGCGGGCTGTGCTCGCGGAAGCACTCGGCGAGGCCGGCGTAGGTGCCGCCGGTGGAGACGGCGGCGAACAGCGCGTCGGGCGGGCTGGCGCCGAACTGGCCGAGGATCTCCGGGCCGGTCATGGTCCGGTGGATCTCCGGGTTGCGCCGGTTCTCGTACTGGTTGGCCCAGACGTACCGGTCGTCGCCGGCCAGGAGCTCCTCGACCCTGGCGAGCCGGGAGAGCAGGTAGCCGCCGACCGGGTCCGGCCGGTCGACCTCGATGACGGTGGCCCCGAGTTCGGCGAGCCGGTCCCGGCACTCGGCCGTGATCATGGGATCGACCACGGCCGAGAAGCCGACGCCCAGGTAGCGCGCCATGCTCGCGAGTGCCACCCCGAGGTTTCCGGACGTCGACTCCAGGAGCTCCACCCCGGGCCGGAGACGGCCCTCCTCGGCCAGCCCGCGCACCAGCCCGTACGCGGTACGGGCCTTGACGGAGCCGGTGAGGTTGTGGCCCTCCAGCTTGAGGTGGATCCTCCGGGGCCGACCGAGGACCTCGACGGTCACGGTCTTGACCGGGGTGAGTCCCAGTAACGTCTGGAAGCGGTCGAGGTGCTGTCGGAAGAGCATGGCAGGGGTACTCCCGGTGCGTTCCATCAGGGGGTCACGGGGACGTCATCACGCGGACTTCTCGACGGTGGCGTACACGACCCAGTTGTCGTGGGTGTGCGGGTAGGGGCGGAAGTCGCCGTGCGGCGGGTCGTCCCAGGAGACGCGGTCGAGTTCGAGGATCGTCCAGTCCGCGAACAGCGCCCGGATGTCCTCCTCCTCGTAGTAGCGGAAGAGCGTGTCCTTGTAGGCGAAGGTGTGCTTGCCGATCTCCTCGCCCTCGCCGTAGGTGCCGTCGGTGGTGGTGAAGGCGTTGGTGACGAAGAGTCCGCCCGGGGCGACGATCCGGCGGGCCTCGGCGACGAGGTCGGTCGGGTCCTGGATCTGCCCGAAGACGTCGAAGCAGGTGACCGCGTCGACCGAGGAGTCGATCAGCGGCAGGCCGGTGGCGTCGGCGCGCAGCAGGAACGAGCGGCGCTCGATGATGCGGCGGGCGTGGGCCAGGCCGGTCGGCGCGATGTCGACGCCGAGGGCGTTGAAGCCGGCCGCGGCGAGCGCCGCGAGGTTGCGCCCGTCGCCGCAGCCGAGGTCGACGACGGTGCCGATCTGCCGCTTGCGCAGCGCCTCGACGGCGGCGGGGATGACCGGGATCGGGTCCTCCTGCCAGAGGGGAGCGCCCTCGTTCTGGTCCTGGTAGGCCTTCTCCCAGCCGTACTGGAGGTCTCCGTACGTCACTGAAGTTGTCATCTTGACTCCTTTAGTTGACTTGCGACTAGCATCCTAGGTGTTCCAATTGACATGGCAAGAGCGATCTCACCATGTGGTCGCGCACGTGCTCCGGAAAGGGTGGAATCCAGCCATGACCGCTGACAGTTCGTCACCACGAGGAACCACAGAGGAGGACAGGTCGCACGTGCTCCGGGCCGCAGGCGGCATAGCCCTGGCGGTCGGCGCCTACGGCCTGTCGTACGGTGCCCTCGCCACCGCGGCGGGGCTCTCCGTCTGGCAGGCCCAGGCCCTGTCCCTGCTGATGTACGGCGGGTCCTCGCAGCTCGCGCTGGTCGGGGTGCTCGCCTCCGGCGGTTCCGGCGCGGCCGCCGGGACCACCGCCGCGCTGCTCGGCGTCCGCAATCTCTTCTACGGCGTCAGCATGGCCAGGATGCTGCGCCCCCGGCGGCGCGAACTGCTGCCGATGGCCCACCTGATGAGCGACGAGAGCGCGGCGATGGCGGCCGGCCGCCGGACCCCGGAGACGGCCCGCTACGCCTACTGGGCGACCGGGGCGGCGGTGTTCCTCTGCTGGAACGCCGCGACCCTGATCGGGGCCCTGGTCGGCTCCGTGCTGGACGATCCGGCCGCGCTCGGCCTGGACGCGGCCTCGTCCGCCGCGTTCCTCGCCCTGGTCGCCCCGCGGCTGCGCGAGCGCAGCAACCGGGCGGTCTTCCTGGCGGCCGGTCTGGTCGCCGTGGGCTGCTCGGTGGTGGCCGGCTCGGGGCTGCCGGTCGTCCTGGCCGGGCTGACCGCGCTCGGGGTGCTGTTCCTGCCCACCTGGCGCAGCCGGGCCGCCGCTCCCGCCCCGCGCCGCGGCCCGGACCCGGTCCACCCGGTGCTCCCGGGCCCGGCCGGAGCCCCCGGGGACCGCCCCGCCCGTCCGACCGAACCGGCCGGGACCCGAACCGGGCGGACCGGGCAGCGGTCCGTCCGTACCGAGAACCGAACCGAGAACCGAGGAGAACACCGGTGAGCTGGACCTGGATCGCCCTCGCGGCCGCGGCCTGCTTCGTGCTGAAGCTGGCCGGCCTGCTGATCCCCGCCCGGGTGCTGGCGGCCCCGGCGGTCGCCCGGGTGTCGGACGCCATTCCGGTGGCGCTGCTGGCGGCGCTGATCGCCACCCAGACCTTCGTCAGCGGCCACCGGCTGGTCCTGGACGCCCGGTTGGCCGGGCTGGTGGTGGCGGCCGTCCTGCTGCGGGTGCGGGCGCCGTTCCTGGTGGTGGTGCTCGGTGCGGCGGCGGCCGCGGCCCTGCTGCGCTGGCTCAACCTGGCCTCCTGACCGGCGCGAGCCGCTCGTTGAGGTCCTCCAGGGTGGAGCCGTTGGAGCGCGGGCCGAGTACCCCGATGTCCACCGCGATGGCCACCAGCGTCGCCGCCACCACGGCGAACAGCGCGTTGGGGCCGTACCGGGAGAGCAGCGGCACCAGAAGGAAGGGCATGGCGGCGGTGGCGATCCGGGACAGCGAGTACGTCCAGCTCACCGCCGCCACCCGGTGCGTGGTCGGGAAGATCTCGACCTGGTACACGTGGTAGGCGTTGGAGAAGACGTTGCTCACCGCCGTGTAGGCGACACCGGCCAGCACGATCGTCGTGTTGTCGGAGGCGTACCCGAAGAGCAGCCCGAAGGAGGCCATCGCCAGCGAGGAGCCGACGATCAGGTACTTGCGCTCCACCCGTTCGATCAGCGGCACCGAGAACAGCGAGCCGAGCGGGTAGCCGGCGAACGAGACCGCGCTGAAGAACAGCGAGTTGACCACCGAGTAGCCCTTGGCGGCGAGCACCAGCGGTGCCATCGTGCCGAAGCCGTAGCCGCCGAAGGCCTGCAGCAGGTGGAAGATCGTCATCATCGTGACGCGTCTTCGGTGTACCGCCCCCAGCGCCGGCCTGGCGCGGCCACTCTCCGGGTCGGTGCGGTCCGGGTCGGTGCGGTCCGGGTCGGCGCAGTCCCGGTCGACGGGGTCCGGGTCGGCCCGGTCGGGGGCGCCGTGTCCGGGGGCCTCCTTCCGCGTCCCGGGTCCGGCGGGCTCCGGCGTCCGCGCGACGGCCGCCGGGACGGCCTCCCCGGCCTCCCGCTCCAGCCGGGCGAGGATCGCGTCCGCCTCGGCCGTCCGCCCCGCCGACTCCAGCCAGCGCGGCGACTCGATGAACAGGCGGCGGCCCGCTAGCACCCCGAAACCGCCCACCGCGCCGATCAGGAACAGCCAGCGCCAGCCGTCCACCCCAGCCGGGCTGAGCGGCACCAGCCAGCGCGCCGTCAGCCCGACCGCGGGCACCCCGAGGAAGGCGATGGTGTACGCCAGCGCCGTCCAGCGGCCCCGCAGCCGGGCCGGCAGCAGGTCGCTGAGGTAGGCGTCGGCGAGCGGCAGCACCGGGCCGATGCCCAGCCCCGCCAGCAGCCGGGTCGCCACCAGCATCGGCATCCCCTGGCTGAGCCCGCCCAGCGCGGAGAACACCGAGTACACGGCGACGGACACCAGCAGGGCCCGGCGGCGGCCCAGCCGGTCGGCGAGCCGGCCCATCGCCAGCACGCCGATGAACATGCCGACGAACACCGAGGCGATGACCGCCGACACCTCGGTGCGGTCGAGGTGGTACTCCTCCCGCATGACGGTGCCGAGCACCCCCGACATGAAGATCTCGAACATGTCGAAGAACAGCGCGACTCCCACGACCAGGACCACGCGGCGGTGCGTGCGGGTCAGCGGGAGGCGGTTCATGCGCTCGGCGATCTCGCTCTGCGCGTCCTGGATCGAGCCTGTCAGGGCCACGGTTGACTCCTCGGGGATCCGGTCTGCGGCACGGCCTTCGCTACTCGGTGCCGGGCGCCCACTTGATCGAGCAGCCGATGCTGGCGCGGTGCGGCTCGGGGACGGGCCGGCCGGCCAGCACCTCGGCGACGGCCGCGCGCAGCAGGGCGCCGTCCACCGGCTCCCCGTTGCCCGGCCGGGAGGCGTCCAGGGCGCCCCGGTAGGCGAGTCGGCGCTGCGCGTCGTAGAGGAAGAAGTCCGGGGTGCAGGCCGCCCGGTAGGACCGGGCCACCGACTGGTCGGCGTCCACCAGGTACGGGAACGTCCAGCCGGTGCGGTCGAGCTGGCCGCGCAGGCCGGCGAGGCCGTCGTCCGGGGCGACGCCGGTGTCGTTGCTGCAGACGGCGACCACGGCCAGCCGCGGGAGGTCCCGGGCGAGTTCCCCGATGCCGGCCTCGATGTGCCGGACGAACGGGCAGTGGTTGGACAGGAAGGCCACCAGCAGTGCGGGGGCGGCCGCGAAGTCGCCGCTGCGGACGGTCTTGCCGTCCACCGACGGCAGCGCGAAGTCGGGTGCGGGCGTGCCGATCGGCACCATGTGGGAGGAGACGGGCATCGGTAGGGCTCTCCTAACCGGCTTCGTTGAGGATCAGCGGGTTGTCCGCGGAGGCGCCCCGGGAGTCGTGGACGAACTCGACGTACATGCCGTCGGGGTCGCGGACGAAGAAGTAGTCGACCAGGGTGCGCCCGCGGGCGATCTCGGTCACCTCGCCGATGCCGGCCGCGACGATCTCCGCGCGGGCCGCGGCGAGGTCCTCCACGGTGAAGGCGATGTGCTTGACGCCCGTGACGGGCAGGTTGTTGCCGGGCGTGAAGGTCGGCGGCTCCTGGCTGCCGTCGCCGGCGTAGTGGAACAGCTCCAGCACCCAGCCCTCGTCGAGCTGCAGGTGCGCGATGGTCAGCGACTTGTCGGCCTTCGTCCACTCGGCGATCAGCCGGAAGCCGAACCAGCCGTAGAAGGACTTGGACGCGTCGAGGTCCCCGACGGTCAGCGCGGTGTGGTGCGGGACGAACCTGGTCATCGGTGGTCTCCGGGGGTGGTCGTCGGCTGGGCGGGGCCGCCGCCGGCCGCCCGGGGGGCGGAGAGGCCGGCGGCGGAGTGGAGGACGTCCAGGAACTCGATGCGCGGCGGGCCCTGGGCGTACCGGCCGTAGCGGGCGCCGAACTCCGCGGTCTGGGCGGTCGCCCGGTGCTCCAGGAACGCCGCCCGGTCGCGGTAGATCTCGTAGAAGACCCGGGCCAGCGGCTCGTCGTCCACGCGGTGCACCGCGTAGCCGACCAGGCCGGGCTCGTGCGCGGCCTCCGAGATCCGCCAGGCGGCGAGGGCGTCGAACCCCTCGACGCCCTCCGGCGTCAGGTCGAAGCGGGCCACGACTGCGTACATGGTCGTCCTCCTCGGTGGCGGGGCGGGTTACGCGGCGGCGGGGCCGGACGCGAGCTGGGGGAACCCGCCCGCGTAGGAGATGCCCCGGGCCAGCTCGTCCTCGTTCGCCCGGACGGCCTCCTCCAGGGCGGCGGTCCAGTCCTCCTTGACGCCCTTCTCCCGGGCGGTGGCGAGGATCTGGCGCAGCGGGTTGATGTGCGCCTCGGACAGGCCGCGCAGGCTGCGGATCTGCTCGTCGGTCACGTCCTGGCCGAACGCCTTGGGCAGCGGGCGGCCGGCCACCCGGAAGTTGAGGATCGTCCGGATGCACTTCTCGCAGCGCCCGCAGTTGCGGTCCTTGTGCTCGCCCTGCCAGCAGACCCGCAGGTTGTCGGCACCCTCCGGCCAGGCCACGGACAGCCCGGCGACCTTGTCGCTGCGGTCCACGCCGCCCGCGTCGTGGTGCACCCGCAGCCGCCCGCCGGAGAGCATCCAGTCGGTCATCGGGTTGGAGCCCCAGGGCAGCAGCAGCGAGCCGTACGGCTCCGAGCTGGCGATCAGGCCGTGCCGGTACCAGCCGCTGAACAGGGTGAGCACCGAGACCATGCCGGTGCCGAAGGCGTCCTCCCAGTCGGCCAGGTCGCTGTGCCACAGCTCGCGGAAGTTGGTGGCCACCGGGATCAGGTCGACGCCGACCGTGGCCAGCAGCGGGGTGCTGCGGCGCTGCAGCGAGTCGTACGCCTCGGTGTCGGCGAGCGGGATGTCGAAGCCGTGCACCATGACCGCGCCGGTCAGGTTGAGGGCGGAGCGGCCGGCCGTCCGGCGGGCGTGCCGCACGGTGGTGAAGGCGCTGTCGACGCCGCCCGAGAAGGTCTGGATCGCCGAGCGGTCGTCGGGGCCCTCGCGGTCGGGCACCTCCCGGTCGGCGGTGACCCGGATCGGGGCGTAGCGGCCGGGCCGCCACTGGGCCCACGCCGCCTGGAACTCCTCCAGGTTGTCCAGCAGGGTGGCGGAGACCGGCCCGGCGGCGTGCAGGTCCTCGCCGCGGCGGATCGAGGCGAACAGGGCGGCGATGACGAACGGGTCCAGGGTGTCGGTCACCCGGTCGGCGAACCGCTCCGGGAAGCGGTACCAGAGGCGGTCGGCGGACGCGCCGTCCTCGCTCGTCACGGTGACGGACAGCTCCACCGTCCCGTCGGTGGTGACGCGCTCGACGTTTCCGAGCCTCATGCGTGAACTCCTTCTCCGTGCGGTGGCGGTGGTGTGCGGGAGGCGCCCGGCTTCGGCGGCTCGATCAGCTCGATGATGTTGCCGTCCGGGTCGCGGAAGTACAGGAAGCCGGTGCCGGCGGCCTCGACGGGCAGGTCGACGACGACCGGGCCCTCGCCCTCGATGGGCAGGCCCAGCCGGCGCAGCTCCTCGGCGGCGGCGGCCAGGTCGGGCACCCGGAAGGCGATGTGGCGCCACCCCTCGGCGTTGGCGGGCGCCTTCGGCGAACCGTCCTCGCCCCGGCGGTACTCGGTCAGTTCGACGACCGTGTCCGCGCCGGGGACCAGCAGGTGCACCGTGGTGGCCTCGGCGCCCGGGACGCCCACGCCGGCCGCGAACCGGGGCGAGCAGAGCTCCAGCCGCTTGAGCGGCTCGGCGCCGAGGACCTCCTGGTAGAAGGCCGACAGGCGTTCGAGGTCCCGGGTGACGACGGCGACGTGCAGCAGGGCTTCGGTGCGGATCGCCATCAGACCGCCACCGCCTCTCCGGTGGTGGCGCCGGCCCGGGCGAGCGTGTCGAAGGCCGGGTCGAGCGCGGGCAGCAGCCCGGTCATCCGGGCCCGCCGGCGCTGTTCGAGGAAGGCCAGGAAGGCCCGGCCGGCGCCGGTGGCCAGGCCCTGGCGGAACGCGTCGACCACCCACTCCTGGAGGATGTCGCTGCGCACCGTGCCGGGCCGGGCCGCCGCCGACGGGGCGGCGCCGGTGCGGCCGGCGATCGCCGCGTGGATCAGCTCCGAGGGCCTCAGGACCTCGTCCAGGTCGACCCGCGACTGCGGCCCCGGGGCGTCGGCGGTGAGCGCGGCGTGCGCCGCCGAGATCATCGCCAGCATGTTGTCGTCCACCGTGAACAGGCTCTTGGCGAGGACGGTCTCGCCCCGGCAGAGGAACACCCCGGCCTTGATGTCGGTGAGCTCCTCGCAGATCGGCGCGTAGGTGGCGTGGACGGAGAGCCGCTCGCGGCAGAGCAGGTCGAGGGTGCGGACGGTCGTCGGGTGCTGGAGGTCGGAGTAGTGGACGAAGGCGGCGCCGCCGGCGGCCCGGCCGACGACCACGCCCTCGCCGAGGCGCATCGGGTACTCGCCGCCGCCCATCGGGTCGAGGTCCTCGGCGTGCTCGACGGAGACCGGTTCGCCGAGCAGGTCCGCGCCGATGTACAGCTGGTGCGGCAGCTCGACCTCGAACACGGTCGGCGAGGTGGTCCCGGAGGCGCCCCGGCCGCGCAGGTTGTCCGCCCGGCGGTCCTTGGAGAAGTTGGTGACGCACAGCGAGGGGTCCAGCTCGTACTGCTCGACGAGTTCGCGGACGGTGCGGTGGACCTTGGAGTGCAGGTAGTTGCGCACCAGGACGACCCGGGAGTCGGCGAGCACCCGGCCGACCTCGGCGCGCAGCTCGGGGGCGACCAGGAACGGCTTCTCGACGACGAACCGGCGGTGGCCGGCCCGCCACCACTCGATCAGCGCGGGGGCCAGACTGCGGCTCGGCAGGCAGAGGTCGACGATGGTGCTCGCGGGCGGGGTCGGGACGGCCTGTTCGCGGTCGCGGGCGATCGGCGCGGACAGCCCGTCCGCCCGCAGCAGCCGTTCGAGTTCGGCGCCGGGGCGACCGGTGCGGTCGACGAACCGGATGCGCCCCAGGTCGAGCCGGCCGGAGCGGGCGAGCCGGGAGTAGGCCCGGTAGTGGAGCGAACCCGCCTTCCCGGCACCGACGATGACGATGTCCATCGGCGCTACCCGGCCTTCACATGCTCGACCGGGCGGTCGTTGTCGGCGGAGCCGACGTGGAAGGCGAGGTAGCGCAGCCGCTCGGCGCCGACCGACTCGATGCGGTGCTTCGAGCCGCGCGGGATGCGGACGCAGTGCTCGGGTTCGAGGCCGTACTCCTGGCCGTTGAGGTGCAGGCGGGCCCGGCCGGCGATGATGAAGTAGAACTCGTCGGTCTCCGGGTGGTGGTGCAGCTGGCCGCCGCGGCCGGGTTCGGCGCTGGCCATCGCGACCCGGACGACCCGCTGGTCGGGGTGGTCGGCCGCGGCGAAGAGCAGCGACCTGACGACGTCACCGCCGTAGACCGGCTGGGTGACCGCCGCGACGTCGATCATGGGATCCATCGGATTCTCCTCGGTTCCGCTCGTCAGATCAGCTCGCAGGACTTCATGATGCTTTCGAGTTCGCCGACCCTCTCCTCGGCCAGCGGGGTGAGCGGCAGGCGCGGGTCGCCGACCTCGAAGTGGGCCAGCGAGAAGGCCTTCTTGAGGGCGATCGGGTTGGTCGCGAAGTAGATCGCGCGGTAGAACTCGGCGAACTTCAGGTACAGGTCGCGGGCGGTCAGGAAGTCGCCGGCGAGGGCGGCGTCCACGATCGACCGGCTCTGCCGGGGCATCACGTTGGCGGCCACCGAGATGTGGCCGTGGCCGCCGAGCAGCAGGGTGGGCAGCGCGGTGAAGTCGTTGCCGCAGAGCACCACGAAGTCGGAGTCCCGGACGAGGTGGAGCATCCGGCGCATCCGGACGATGTCCTGGTTGCCCTCCTTGATGCCCGCGATGTTGGGGTGCTGGGCGAGTTCGGCGACCTGGTCGGGGCTGATGTCGACGGTGGTGCGGCCGGGCAGGTTGTGCATCAGCAGCGGCACCGAGATCGCGTCGGCCAGGGTGCGGTAGTAGGCGACCAGGCCGCGGTCGGTCGGCGGGTCGAGGTAGGGGGTGAAGGCGAGCACCGCGTCGGCCCCCAGCCGCTCGGCCTCCTTGGCGAGTTCGAGCGTGCGGGTGAGGTTCTCGGTGCCCATGTCGGGCAGCACCAGGGCCCGGCCGGCGGCCTGCTCGACGACGATCTCGGTGATCCGGACCTTCTCCCGGTCGGTGAGCGCGGCGGCCTCGCCGGTCACGCCGTTCGGGCACAGCCGGGTGACGCCGTTCTCGATCTGGAAGTCGACCAGGCGCCGCAGGGCCGCCTCGTCGAGCTCCCCGGACGGCCCGAAGGGCGTCAGCAGGGTGGTGTACGCGCCGGTGAAGCGGAGCGTGTCGGTACTGAGCATGGACGCTCTCTCCCAAGGGGTCGTGGTGCAGCGGAGTTGTGGGGGGTGTGCCGGGGCCGGACGGTCGGCTCGGAGCAGGGCGGCGGGCGCCTCAGCGCGCGCTGCCGACCGGCTGCCGGGGGCCGGCCTGCGGGGCCGACAGGTGCCAGAGGCGCTGCGCCATCGCGTGGGCGGCCCGGCCCGGCTCGTCGACGAGGCCGCGCTCCAGCAGCAGGATCTCCAGGGCGGTCAGGACCGGCAGCAGGTCCAGCGGGCCGACCGTGCCGATGTGGCCGATCCGCAGGATGCGGCCCTTCAACTCGCCCTGTCCGGCCGCGATCCGCAGGCGGAACCGCTCGGGCAGCTCCTCCAGCAGGCCGCGGACCCGCGGGTCGTCGGGCAGCCGGGCGACCGACAGGGCGGCGGCCGGGTCGGCGCGCGGGTAGAGCGGCAGGCCCATCGCGACGAGCCCGGCGCGGCAGACCGCGGACGCCTGGGCGTGCCGCTGCCACACCTGTTCCAGGCCCTCCGCCTCGATCAGGTCGAGTCCGGCGGCGACGCCGAGCAGCGCCGCGACCGGCGGGGTGTTGGGCACCGTGCGGTCCAGGCCGCTCTCGCGCAGGTGCCGCAGGTTCCAGTAGGAGTAGCCGAGGTCGGTGCGCAGCCGGCTCCAGGCCTCCGGGCGGACGGCGACGAACGCCGCGCCGGGCGGGCTCATCAGGCCCTTGTGGGAGGCGGTGACCGCGAGGTCGACCCCCCAGGCGTCCTGCTCGAAGGGCTGGACGCCGATGGTCGTCATGGTGTCGGCGACGACGGTCGCGTCGGCCGCCCGGCCGAGGGCCGCCAGCCGTTCGACGTCGTGGCCGACGCCGGTCGAGGTCTCGCAGTGCGTCAGGAACAGGTGGCGCGGCCGGTACCGGGCGAGGTCGCGCTCGACCAGCTCGGGGTCGAAGGTGTGGCCGTCCGGGGCCTCGTGGAGGTGCACCCGGGCGCCGTAGGTCCGGCACAGTTCGGCCCAGCGGCGGCCGTACTTGCCGGCGGCCAGGACCAGGACGGTGTCCCCCGGGGCGACCGTGTTCAGGACGGCGGCCTCCATCGCGCCGCTGCCGGAGGCCGGCAGGAGCAGAACCTCGCCGGCCGTGCGGAACAGCCGCTGCAGGCCGCCCTGAATACGGGCGTACAACTCGCGGAATTCCGCGGACCGGTGGTGCACGAGTGCGGACACGGAGGCCAGCCGCACCCCGACGGGTATCTGTGCGGGCCCCGGGGTGAACATGTCGATTTCCCGCATGAGGAACTCCGGTGGATTCTGCAGGGGCAGGTTTCGTGAGCCGCAATCAGAATGTACGCCGATCGATCGGAAATCAAGGGCGGATTTCCCGGTAATCCAGCCTGAATTCGGGCACGCCGAACACCGGAATGGCACCGGGGGCGCCGTACGGTGAAATGACGCGCAATGTTTCGGGAAAGGGAATCAGTGGTCCCGGTACGCCGCCGCGGCGGCCGTCGCGGAGAGTCTGCGCCGCCATTCGGGGCTCAGCGGGGCGTCCGCGAGGGACTGCCGGGCGAGCGCCACCAGGGCGGCGATCCGGGCCTCGACCGCGGCGTGGGCGGTCGCGCCGGCCCGGCCCCGGTCCGGGGGCGCGGTCTGCCGGACCGTCACCCATCCGGGGCCGCGGGCCTCGCGACGCACCGCGAGGGCGGTCAGCAGGGTGCTCCGGCCGGCCCGGGCGTCCGCACCGGTGGGCTTCCCGGCGGCCGCGGGGTCGCCGAACGCGTCGATGAGGTCGTCCCGGAGCTGGAACGCCTCCCCGAGCGCCTCGCCGTACCGGGCGAAGCAGGGCGCGAGGTCGGTCCGGCCGGCCAGCAGGGCGCCGAGCACCAGCGGGCGGTGGACGGTGTAGCGGCCGGACTTCAGGACGGCGATGCGCCGGGCGAGCTCCGCGTCGGCGAGGGCGGCGGCCGCGGCCGTGACGTCCATCGCCTGGCCGGCGATCAGCTCGGTCTTCAGCTCGAACCACTCCCGGCTGACCCCGGGCGAGAGGTCCGCCATCAGGTGGTCGGCGTACGCCCAGGCCAGGTCGCCCGCGAGGACGGCCATCGACTCGCCGTACCGCCGGGGCTCGCCGTGCCAGCCGCGGGTGCGGTGCAGGTCGGCGTGCCAGGCGTGGGCGCTGCGGGCCGAGCGGCGCAGGGCGGCGTCGTCCATCACGTCGTCGTGCAGCAGGGCGGCGGTGTGGAGCAGTTCGAGGGCCATCGCGGCCCGGACCGGGCGTTCTCCGGGGGTGCCGCCGGCGGCGAGGTAGCCGCTGAGCAGGAAGCGGGGTCTGATCCGTTTGCCGCCGGAGCGGACGAGTTCGGCGACGGCGCGGGCCGGGTCGGCCTCGTGCGGGGTGACGGTCTCCTGGCGGCCCCGTTCGCGGGCGAGGAAGGCGGCGAGCCCCTCCTCGACCCGCTCCAGCAGGGTGCGGAGGTCGGATCCGTCGGCCGGCTCGGCTTGTGCGGGGGCAGGTGACGCAGCCATGGTGCAGTCCTCCTGTGGGGGGTGGATTCAGCCGGTTCGGGCCTCTGTCCGCAGGGCGGACCTGCTGGGTCTGAGCGTCGAGCCCGCGACCGCCCGCGGCGGCCGGGCGGCGGTCGACCGCAGCTGCCACCGGGCGGCGAGGGTGGCGAGGGCGATGCCGATCTCGGTCCAGGCGAAGGACTCGCCGATGCACTTGCGCACGCCGGCGCCGAACGGCAGGTAGGCGTGGCGGGGCACGGCGGCGGCCCGCTCGGGCAGCCAGCGGTCCGGGTCGAAGCGGTGCGGGTCGGCGAAGACCGCCGGGTCGCGGTGGAGGGCGTAGGGGCTGAAGAAGACGTCGGCGCCGGCGGGGATCCGGTGGCCGCCGAGGTCGACGTCGGCGGCGGCGCGGCGGGTGAGCAGCCAGCCGGTCGGGAACATCCGCAGGATCTCCTGGACGAACCGGCCGAGGTACTCCAGTTTCGGCAGGTCCGCGTACTCCACGGGCCGGCCGCCGAGCACCTCGTCGAGCTCCCGGTGGAGGCGGCGCTCGACGTCGGGCCGGGCGGCGAGGACCTGGAAGGACCAGTGCAGGGCGGTGGCCGAGGTCTCGGTGCCGGCCACCATCATGGAGCGGATCTCGTCGTGGATCTGCTGGTCGGACACGCCCTCGCCGGTGGTCTCGTCGCGGGCGGCCAGCAGCAGCGCGAGCATGTCCTCCTGCTCCGGCGGCTGTGCCCGGTAGGCGGCGATCAGGCCGTCGACCACCTGGTTGAGGCGGTCCAGCCGCTCGGCCTCCCGGCGGTTGACCGGCAGCGGCAGCCGGTGCACGAAGCCGATCGGGACGAAGGCCCGCCGGGCGACGCCGGCCACCAGGGCGGGGATGCAGCGGCGGATCTCGGCGGCGGTCGCGGGGGTGACGGCGGAGAAGACGGTGCGGGTGAGCACGTCCATGGTCAGGTCGTGCAGGTCGGGCCCGACGTCGGCGACCGCGCCGGGCCGCCAGCGGGCCGACAGCGCCTCGGCGGAGTCGAGCGCGGCCTCGGCGTACCGGGCCATCCGGCCGTGGTGGAAGGCGGGCTGCAGCAGGCGGCGCTGGCGCAGGTGCAGGTCGCCGTTGGCGGCGGCGAGGCCGTTGCCGAGCAGCTGGGTGGCCTGGTCGAAGAGCGGGCCGCCCTTCTCGAAGGCGGACTGCTGCGTGATCAGCACCTCCTTCAGCAGCTCGCCGGTGCCCACCATGTAGGCGGGGCGGGTGCCGAGCCGGAACCCGGTGACCGGGCCGTAGTCGCGCAGCCGTTCCACGAAGCCGAGCGGGTCGCGAGCCAGGTGGAGGGCATGGCCGAGCAGTGGCAGTCCGCCGGGGTAGGGGCGGACCACTCGGGTGAGGGGCATGGGGGCTCCTGCTCAGGTCCGGGCCGGCAGCGGGCCGGCCGGGGGGTGGGCGGGGCTCAGGTAGACGGGCCGCAGGTCCTGGCTGCTGCGGCCGGCGGCGTAGCGCACGGTCGCCAGGGACCAGTCGTAGGTGACGCGCAGTTGGCGGGCCATGGCGGCGACGTAGCGGCGCAGGTCGGCGTGCTCGGCCGCGGTGCAGCCGAGCCGGGCGGCGTGGGCGTCGAGGGCGGCGGCGCCGGCCAGGAACTCCTCGGAGAGCAGCCGGACCCGCTGCTGGATCTCCCGGACCACCTCGGCCCGGGGGCGGCCGCGGCGGCGCTCCAGGACCAGCACGAGGTTGTGGGTGTCGCCGCGGGCCTCCTCGTGCTCGACCGAGTGGACGTCGTTGCAGTGCGCCAGGAGGTCGATCTGGAGCTCGGCCATCCGGCGCAGGTAGCGGTCGGCGAGGAGGCGTCCGGGCAGTTCGAAGCGGTCGGCCCGTTCGACGGCGTCGAGGTAGACGTACATCGCCATCGTCTCGCGGCGCAGCGCCAGGTAGTCGGCGAGGTCGGGGATCCGGCCCTGCCGGCGGGCCCGGGCCTCGGCGAGGAAGGAGCGGAGGAAGCGCCGCCAGCCGTGGCCGGCCCTGGCCCGCCAGTGCTCCGACATCGGGGCCGCCGACCGGGCCCACAGGTCGGCGGTGGCGGCCTCCAGCGGCCGGAGGGCGGCGGGGAGGGCCGCCGGGTCCGCGGTGCGCCGGCCGCTGCGGGTGACCTCGGTGAGGGCGGCGACGGCGCGGCCGGCGAGGTCCGGGTCGTCGCCTGCCCGGCCGTCGAAGAAGTCGTCGCAGACGGCGGTCCAGGTGATCAGGTCCGTCATGACGTCGAGGTCGGGGCCGCGGGCGTCCGGGGCGAATCCGGTGGCGACGTCGGCGAACCGCAGGTCGAGGAAGTACCGGAGGGCTTTCCCGGTCGGTTCCAGGAGGCCAGATTCGCGGGCCCAGGCGACGCCGCGGCGGGCGGCCTGTTCGTACCGGTCGGGATCGGTGCGGGGGGCCGGGAAGGGTAAGTGGAAGTCGATGTCGGTCGGCATTCCGTCACTTCCGGGCCGCTGCGGGTAATGCACCGACGGGCGGCTGCGGGGGTGACGTGTCGGGGTGTTCGAACACATGGGCGGACATGGGTGTTTGCCTCCGTCACGGGCCGATGGATCCGGGGAGTTGCGCGGGTGCAGACAGGGGAGGGCTCACGAGCTCGGCGCACACCGGCGCGCGCCTGGGGTGCGGCGGCGCAGCTGCGAACCACGGGTTGTCGCCCTCATGTCATCCTGCACACCCCAGATGACAGGATCTACCCATTCGGCTCTTTGTCTCAGAGTCCGGACAAGTATTCGTCTGCGAAGCCCCCGCCCCGGGAGCGGCCGACACGGCTGCGGCCGGCCCCCGCGAGGGGAGCCGGCCGCAGGACGGGCGGGGGTGCGCCGGGATCAGTCCCGGAAGCCCCGGTTGACCGCCGAGACCACGGCCTTCAGCGAGGCCGACACGATGCTGGAGTCGATGCCCACGCCCCAGAAGACCCGGTCGTTCACCGCGCACTCCACGTACGCGGCGGCCCGCGCGTCACCGCCCTGGGCGAGCGCGTGCTCGGCGTAGTCGCGGACCTGGACGTCGATCCCCAGGCCGGCCAGCGCCGTCACGAACGCGTCGATCGGACCGCTGCCGACCGCCTCCAGCCGCCGCTCGGCGCCGTCCAGCCGGACGTCCACGACCAGCGAGTCCTTCTCGTCGACGACGGTGGAGGTCCGGTGCGAGACCAGGTTCAGCCGGCCCCAGGCGGGCACGCCGCGACCGGCCTCCCCCGCCTCCGGCGAGCCCGCCGGCAGGTACTCCCCGGCGAACATCGCCCACAGCTCGGCCGGGGTCACCTCGCCGCCGTCCGCGTCGGTGCGGGCCTGGACCACCCGGGAGAACTCGATCTGCAGCCCGCGCGGCAGGTCCAGCTGGTGCTCGGTGCGCAGCAGGTGCGCCACCCCGCCCTTGCCGGACTGCGAGTTGACCCGGATGACCGCCTCGTAGTTCCGGCCGACGTCCTTCGGGTCGATCGGCAGGTACGGCACCGCCCAGGTGAACGCGTCGACCGGGGTGCCGGCCGCCTGTGCGTCCCGGTGCAGCCGGTCGAAGCCCTTCTTGATCGCGTCCTGGTGCGAGCCGGAGAACGCGGTGTAGACCAGGCTGCCGCCGTAGGGGTGGCGGGGGTGCACCGGGAGCTGGTTGCAGTACTCGACCGAGCTGCGGATGCGGTCGATGTCCGAGAAGTCGATCATCGGGTCGATGCCCTGGCTGAACAGGTTCAGGCCCAGGGTCACCAGGCAGACGTTGCCGGTCCGCTCACCGTTGCCGAACAGGCAGCCCTCGATCCGGTCGGCGCCCGCCAGGTAGCCGAGTTCGGCCGCCGCGACCGCCGTACCGCGGTCGTTGTGCGGGTGCACCGACAGCACCACCGCGTCGCGCCGGTCCAGGTGCCGGCTCATCCACTCGATGGAGTCGGCGTACACGTTCGGCATGGCCATCTCGACGGTGGCCGGCAGGTTCACGATGGCGCGGCGGTCCGGGGTCGGCTGCCACACCGCGGTGACGGCGTTGCAGATGTCGGCGGCGAACTCCAGCTCGGTGCCGCTGTACGACTCCGGCGAGTACTGCAGCCGGACGCCGGTGTCCGGCATCCGCTCGGCCAGGTCCGCGCAGATCCGCGCGCCGTTGACGGCCAGCGCGACGATCTCCGGGCGCTCCATCCCGAACACCACCCGGCGCTGCAGGGTGGACGTGGAGTTGTACAGGTGGACGATCGCCCGGTTCGCCCCGCGCACCGCCTCGAAGGTCCGCTCGATCAGCGGGCCGCGGGCCGGGGTGAGCACCTGGATCGCCACGTCGTCGGGGATCCGGTCCTCCTCGATGATCTGGCGGCAGAAGTCGAAGTCGGTCTGGCTGGCGGACGGGAAGCCGACCTCGATCTCCTTGTAGCCCATGGCCACCAGCAGTTCGAACATCCGCAGCTTGCGGCCGGGTCCCATCGGATCGATCAGCGCCTGGTTGCCGTCCCGCAGGTCCACCGCACACCACTGCGGGGCCCGGGTGACGGACCTGGCGGGCCAGGTGCGGTCCGGCAGGTCGATCGGCCGGAACGGCGCGTACCGCTGGAACGGCATCCCCGAGGGGCGCTGGAGCGGGAAGTCGGGCTGCGTGGCGGGGCCGTGGTGGTCATCGGTCATCGGGTGCATCGAAGGTGTCCTCCCGGACTTGTTCGGTTCTGAGGCCGGTACGGGCCTGCACACCGCGACGAGGAGACCGGCCGTCAGAGGCTCTCGCCGCGGCGGCTAAGGAGGAGGACTCGCGTGGAGGAATCGCGCATAGCGCCCCACCATACAGACTCGCCCGCCACCGCGCCCCCGGTGTCCACCAGGAGGGACAGGAATCGATCAAGCGTTCAATCCGGGCCGGTCAGAGGTGCGCTGACATCCTGTCAGTCCGACGGTTCGTCAGGCCGACCGCGACCGTCACGGCCACCGCGACCACCACGACGGCGTCGCAGACGATCCCGAAGCGCACCCCGTCCGTCAGCGCCGCCGCGAAGCCCTCACCCGCCTCGTCCCGCCCGGCCAGCCCGCCGGTCGCCACCGCGCTGAGGATCGGGATGCCCACCGTGATGCCGATCTGCTGGGCACTGGTGATCAGGCCGCCCGCCAGGCCCTGCTGCTCGTCCGGCAGGCCGGCGCTCGCGTTGACCCCGTACGAGACCACCGCGGACATGTGGCCGACCGAGGCGAACAGCAGGATCGCCAGCGTCAGCCACACCGGCGTCCGCACCCCGACCACGATCAGCCCGAGGGTGCCCGCCGCCTGCACCGACAGCCCCGCGACCAGCGTCGTCCGGGCGCCCAGCCGGCCGATCAGCCGGGACGCGGACATCCCGGTCGCCGCCAGCACCACGCCCTGCGCACCGAAGAACAGGCCGGTCTCGAAGGTCGACAGGCCGACCGCCTGCTGGAGGTAGAGGGTCAGCAGGAAGATCAGCGCGCTCATCATCGCGAAGGTCGTCAGCCCGCCCAGGTTGCCGCAGGCCACCGTGCGCAGCCGCAGCATGGACAGCGACACCAGCGGCTGCGCGGTCCGCTTCTCGATCAGCACGAACGCCGTCAGCAAGGCGGCGGCCAGCAGCAGCGCCACCGCCACCTCGACGGCCGGCGTGGCCGGGTCCGCGGACACCGAGGCGCCGTAGATCAGCGCCAGCAGGCCGCCGGTGACCGTCACCGCACCCGGCACGTCCAGCCGCGGGCGCCGCTCCGGCCGGACGTCCGCCCCCAGCAGGGCGGCCGCGGCCACCGCCGCCAGCGCGCCCGCCGCGGCGAGCATCCCCATCGTGGAACGCCAGCCGAGCAGGTCGGTCATCGTCCCGCCGAGCACCATGCCGACGGTGTAGCCGAGGGACAGCAGGGCGCCGTTGACCGCGAGCGCCCGGTTCCGCTGCGGGCCCTCCGGGAAGATCGTGGTGAGCAGCGACATGCCGACCGGGACGACCACCGCCGCCCCCAGCCCCTGCAGGGCCCGCGCGGCCAGGAAGGACACCTGGTCCCAGCCGAAGGCCGCGAGCAGCGAGGACAGCGTGAACACCGCCAGCCCGGCCAGGAACAGCCAGCGCCGGCCGTACACGTCGGCGGCGCGGCCGAAGAACAGCAGGAAGCCGCCGGAGGGCAGGGCGAAGGCCGTCACGGCCCACTGCAGGTCGCTCTGCCCCATGTCCAGGTCGCGGCCGAGCACCGGCAGGGCCACGTTCAGGATGGAGAAGTCGAGGGCGATGATGAACTGGGCGCCGCAGAGCACGATCAGGACGAGCTTGGCGCGGGCGGTCAGGACCGCCCCCGCCGCGTCGGGCGGGCTCGCCGCGCCCTTGGTGCCGGGTGCCGCCGGGGAGTCGGACGTGGTCGTCATGGCGTCAGTCTGGTTGCACCGGCTCCGGGTTGGGGAGCCAGTGCCTATCCTGGTGGCCGCACCACCAGCTACGCGGACCACCGGGAAGGACTCGACACTGTGGACACCCTCGGACGGGCCCGCCGCAAGGAGCTCCAGGCGTTCCTGACCAGTCGGCGGCAGCGGATCAGCCCCGCCCTGGTCGGCCTGCCGGCCGGCACCGACCGGCGGCGCACCCCCGGACTGCGCCGGGAGGAGGTGGCCGTCCTCGCCGGGGTCAGCCCGTCCTGGTACCAGTGGCTCGAACAGGGCCGGGACATCACGGTCTCCGCGAAGGTGCTCGACGCCGTCTCGGACGTCCTGCGGCTGGACGGCGCCGAACAGCGCCACCTGTACACCCTGGCCGGCCTCAACCCGCCGCCCGGCCCGGTCGGCGCCGCGCCGCAGACGTACTGCGACGAACTGCAGCGCCTGATCGAGTCCTGGGGGCCCAACCCCGCGACGCTGCTGGACGAGAGCTGGAACTACGTCGCGGGCAACGAGGCCGCCCGGCTCGCCCTGCGGGCGGGGACGGCCGACCGGAACTGCCTGGTGGCGTTCTTCCGCGACCCGGCCTACCGCAGCCGCGCGGCCGCCTGGGAGCGGATCGCCCCCACCGTGGTGGCGGGCTTCCGGGCCGCCGCCTGGCGGTACCCGCAGAACCCGGGCTTCCGCGAGGTGGTCGACGAACTCTCCGGCAGCAGCGAGGAGTTCCGCACGCTCTGGGCCCGGCGGGACGTCGCCACCGCGGGCGTCCTGGTGAAGGAGGCCGAGCACCCGGTCGCCGGCACCCTCGCCTTCGAGAGCAGCCAGCTCGTCCTGCCCGCCCGCCCCGACCTCACCGTCGTCCTCTACAACCCGCTCCCCGGCACCGACACCGCCGAGAAGCTCCGCCACCTCACCGGCCGCTGAGCGGGCGCGGCCCCGGCCGGCGGGGTCACGGGGAGCCGGCCCGGTAGCCGCGGAGGCGTTCGGCGCGCACCCCGCGGTGGCCGAAGGCGATCCGGTGCCGGGGGCCGGCGACGAGGGCCGTCCCGCCGGTGAGGGTGATCGCGTCGCTGGGCTCGTGGCTCCAGCCGTCGACCGCCACGTCGTGCAGACCGGTGAGGACGAGGAAGAACTCGACCGCGTTGTGGCCGCGCTCCCGCCAGACCCCGGCCGCGCCCGCCGGGACGGTGCGGGCGGTGAAGCCGAGGGTGGCGGACCGCTCGCGCTCGTCGAAGTGGACGGCGAACAGCTCGAAGTCGGTGAGCGGCGGCGCGGGTGTGCCGAGGACCGCGCGGACCTCGGCCGGGTCGGCGAGCAGACCGGTCCAGTCGCCGCCGGCCGGAGCGTCAGGGGCTGTCATAGAAGGGCTTCACGATCGTCGGGGGCAGGGTGGTGTGGAGGTGCTGGTCGACCCGGCTGACGAACCGGCGCCGGGCGGTGTACGGATCGCCGTCCGCCGAGCGGTAGGCGCTGATGTGACCGACCCGCAGCGAATCGTACGCGGTGAACTCCGCCTCGACGCCCTCGCCGCGGACGGCGACCCGCAGGCCGCCGCCCCCCGGCAGCACCCGGTGCTCGACGTCCACCGGAGCGCCGTCGGGCAGGCCGCGCAGCCGCAGGTCCTCCTCCTTCAGCACGTAGTGGACCTGCACCTCGACCCGGTCGCAGCCGACCTCGCTCCACGCGGCGGGCGGCCGGTCGGCGTACCGGGGCAGGTCGAGCCGGAGCGTCACGGCCGGCCCGTACCGGCTCAGGTGGAACGAGCGCAGCGGTGCGCCGCGCAGCGGCGGGACGGCCGTGTAGTACGTCGTCAGCGGCTCCGGGTCGAGCAGGAGCTGCTCCCAGGGCGGGGTGGTGATGGCGGTGCTCCTCGGGGCCGGCCCGCCCCGCCGCCGGGCGGCGGCGGGGCGGGGCGTGCGGGACGGACAGGGCGGGCGGGACGGACGGGTTGGGCGGTACGGGGTCGGCCCGGATACGGTCAGCCCAGCTCCGGATCGTAGTAGTAGTGGTCCTCGGCGCCCGGGGCCACGCCGTTGCGGTCGTCGTCGTACGGGCGGACGTGGACGTGCGGGGCCTGGTCGCCGACCCCGCCCTGGCCGAAGCTGTGGCCGGTGTAGTGGTCCTGGTAGACGACGAGGTTGCCGTCCCTGGTGAGGTGGACCTCCTCCGGGAAGAACACCGGCTGGTGGTTCTCGTCCAGGTTCTGCTTGCCGCGCTTGTCGGTGGAGGGCGTCAGGCGCTCCTCCAGCGGCTCGGCGCCCTCGGGCACCCCTGCGTCGCTGAGCGCCTTGGCCCTGGCGTCGGCGCGGGAGATGCCCTTGCCCTCCTCGCCGCAGGGCACCGAGGGGCCGAGGCCCAGCGGGTCCGTGACGTCGAGCGGGTTGGCGACGTACGCGTAGTGGTGCGGCGCCGGGGCCAGGCCGAGCGGGTCCGGGGAGAGGTAGCGGCCGGTCGCGGGGTCGTAGTAGCGCTGGTTGTTGTAGTGCAGGCCGGATTCGGCGTCGTATTGCTGGCCCGCGAAGCGCAGCGGGCAGTCGGCCCCGTCTCCGGGGCCTTCGGCCGCCCCGGGCTGCGGTCCGGCGGCGGGCAGCGGCAGGCCCCAGACGGTCGCGCGGTGGCGCCAGGCCACCGCACCGTCGGGGGTGACCAATTCGCTGGGCGTGCCGAGCTGGTCGGTGACGACGGCGTGGAAGCGGCTGCCGTCCGGTCCGGCGGTGGTCTGGCCGACCGGGATGTGCGTGCCGGGCGCGTAGTCCCAGCTGACGGTGGTGTCCGCGGTGTGCTGCTCGGCGAGGCGCGAACCGTCCCAGACGAAGTCGGTCCGCTCGGCGACGCTGCCGTCGGCGGCCAGCCGGGCCTTGGCGATGCGCCGGCCGAGCGGGTCGTAGGCGTAGCGCCAGCGCTCGCCGTCCGGGGTGGTGACGGCGGTGAGGCGGTCCTCGGTGTTCCACTCGTACGTCCAGGTGCGGCGCTGGCCGTTGAGCAGGCGCCGACTGCTGCGGACGGTCCGGCCCTGGGCGTCGTGGGTGTGCACGGTGCGCCCGCAGCGGCGCAGCAGGGTGCCCCGGTACTCGCGCTGCCGGGTGGGGTGGCGCGGCGCGGTGGGATCGGCGTCCTCGTCGGCGGGCGCGGGGCCGCTGACCAGGTTGCCGATGGCGTCGTAGGCGTAGCTCTCCTCGGCGCCGTCGGTCCGCACGCCGGTGACGCGCCGGTTCTCGTCGAGGGTGTAGCGGCGGCTGCCGGTGGCGAGGTCGCGTTCGGCGGCGAGGAAGCCGTCCTCGGTCCAGCCGTAGGCGCGGTGGTGGAGCAGGCCGTGCTCGTCGTGTTCGAGGGACTGCTCGGCCAGCCGGCCGTTCTCGGTCCAGGAGAGGTGGAGCGAGGTCCGGTCGCCGATCCGGCGTTCGATCTCGCGGCCGAAGTCGTCGCGGTGGAAGGCCAGGCGGCCGCCGGTGCCGGTGTGCAGTCCGGTCGCGCGGCTGTCGGGCCCATAGGTCCAGGTGCTGGTGTGGCCGCCGGGGGTGGTGCGGGAGGTGCGGCGGCCGAGGGCGTCGAAGGTGTGCCGGGTGGTGCGGCCGTTGACGCTCTCGGCGAGGATCCGGCCGACCGGGTCGCGTTCGAGGCGGACGTCGGCCCCGGGGTTGGCGATCCGGACGAGGCGTCCGGCGGCGTCGTACGCGCGGGTGGTGACGGTGCCGTCGGAGCCGCGGACCTCGGTGACCAGTCCGGAGCGGTCGCGGCGGAGCGCGGTGCGCTCCCCCGCACCGTTGGTGCGTCCGACGACCCGGTCGCAGCGGTCGTACGCGTAGTGCAGGGTGCGGCCGTCGAAGTCGGTCTCGGAGACCAGCCGTCCGCCGCCGTCGAAGGTGTAGCTCCAGGTGAGGCCCTGGGGGTTGGTGACGGTGGTGAGGCGCAGCTCGGTGTCGTGGGTGAAGCGGGTGACCGCGCCGTCCGGGGCGGTGCGGGAGACCGGGACTCCGAAGGTGCCGTAGGTGTAGCGGGTGGTGCGGCCGAGCGCGTCGGTGCGGCCGAGCAGGCGCCCGGAGGCGTCGTACTCGTGGTGCTCCTCGGTGCCGTCCGGGAAGCGGCGGTGGGTGAGCAGGCCGTCGGGGGTCCACCGGCTGAGGGTGGTGCGGCCGAGCGGGTCGGTGACCCGGACGGGTCGGCCGAAGGCGTTGCGCTCGATGCGGGTGGTGCGGCCGAGTTCGTCGGTGCGGGCGAGGGGCAGGCCGGCCGCGTCGGTCTCCAGGTGGACGCTGTGGCCGAGCGCGTCGGTGGTGCGCACCAGGTGGCCCTGCTCGTCGTACGCCCAGTGGCGGGTGGCGCCGGTCGGGTCGGTGCTGGCGAGGCGGTTGCCGGCCGCGTCGTAGGTGTGGCGCCAGACGGCGCCGTCGGGGCCGGTCACCTCGACGGGCCGGCCGAGCGCGTCGCGCACGGTGGTGGCCCGGGTGCCGTCGGGCAGGACGGCCTCGACCAGGCGGCCGTCCGCGTCGTACCGGCGGCGGACGGTGCCGCCCTCGGGGTCGGTGATCACCTCGGGCCCGTCGGCGGCGGGGTTGTCGCCCCAGCCCTGGTGGGTGGTGGCGCCGAGCGGGTCGGTGGTGGAGAGCAGGCGGTACTGCTCGTCGTAGGTGTAGGTGCTGGTGTGGCCGAGGGAGTCGGTGTACTCGGTGGTCCGCCGCTGCTCGTCGTAGCGGAAGCGGCCGGAGAGGAAGCCGTCGGTGCCGACGGTGTGCAGGACGCGTCCGCGGTGGTCGTAGACGTAGGCGAAGGAGGTGCCGGTGCGGTCGCTCCAGGAGGTGATCCGGCCGTCCTCGTCGTAGTCGAAGCGGTGCGGGACGCCGGTGTGGTCGGTGACCTCGGTGAGCCGGCCGGCCTCGTCGTAGCCGTACGCGGCGATCAGGGTGGAGCCGGTGCCGTCGGCCGGGTCGAGCAGCCGCAGGGCGGTGATCCGGGGCAGGTCGGGATGGACGTCGATGGCGACCCGGTAACCGCCGTAGTGGCGCAGTTCGACGGGGGCGCCGGTGCGCGGGTCGTAGTGGAGTTCGGCGCGGCGGCCGTTGCGGTCCTCCACGGCGCGCAGCGGCAGTTCGGAGGGGTCGCGGACGCTGCCGGGCACGGCGGCGAACTCCAGGGTGCGGCCGGTCGCCGGGTCGGTGATCCGGATCGCCCCGCCGGGGGTGCCGTCCCAGTGCAGCGGGCGGCGGGGGCCGTGCTCGGGCAGCACGGGCTCGCCGGCGCGGGGCACCGGGTAGCTGAGCAGGACGCCGTCGGCCCCGGCGAGGACGACGCCGCGCTCGTCGATCTCCAGGTGCTGGTCGAGGGTGGCGGCCCAGGAGCTGCCGAACCAGCCTCCGCAGGTGTAGGAGGAGAGGTGGGTGCGCTCCAGGCCGAGGGCGAGCGCGCCGGGCAGCATCAGGTCCCGCTGGGTGAGGATCATCTCGCCGGTGGCGACGTCGATCGGCTCGCCGGCCTTGCACTTGCCGCCGTCGGTGCGGCAGGTTCCCTTGGGGTCCTGGTCGGAGCGGTCGCGGCCCTTGGCGCCGGGGCGCAGTCGGCGCAGGGCGCCCGCGCCGGTCTTGGCGGCGGTACCGCTGCCGCCGGTGAGCAGGCCGAGGACGAGGTCGGGCACGGCCTGGCCGGCGGCGCGGGCGGGGTTCTGGGCCCACATGTCCCAGTTGATCGCGGACTTGGCGAACTCCACCGGGTGCTGGACGCCGTAGACCAGCCCGTCGACGGTGCTCGCGAGGGTCAGCGCGGCCTTCTGCGGGTCCAGGAACGGCATGGTGACCGTCTGGGCGAAGGAGGCGAGTTCGGTGGCGCCCTCGTAGACGCCCTGGAGGAAGTCCTTGCCGGCGCCGAGCGCCTTGGAGAAGAAGCCGGGCTCGTCGGGGGCGGCGTCGGCGGCGGCGCGCAGGGCCCGGCCGGCGTTCTGCCCGGCCTCGACGACCCGCTTGCGCTGGGCGTCCAGGGCGGAGACGCAGCCGTTCATGGCGGTGACGCCGGGCGAGGTCTCGGAGGGCCGGGGCGGCAGCGGGTCGTCCTTGCGCTCCACGGCCTTGTTGTAGTCCTCGGCCTTGAGGCTCCAGGTCCGGTGGGCGACGCGCGCCTCGGCGGCGTCCTCCAGGATCGGCTTGACCTTGTTCTGCGCGTCGCGCAGGACCTCGGTGTAGGCGTCCAGGGCCCGGGCCGCCGCGCCGAACTGGGCGGCGGCGTCCTTGAAGGTCTCGGGGAGCTTCTTGGCGGCGCGCCGGAAGCCGATCGCGGCGGCGCCCTTCCACTCGTCCTCGTCGACCGTGGTGACCAGGGTCGAGGCCTGGTCGAAGGAGGTGGCGTACGCCTTGAGCAGGGCGACCAGGCTGTGCAGCTTCTCCGGGTCGCCCGGGATCAGGCCGGTCGCGGTGGCGTCGGCGGGTATCCCGCCCAGGTTGTCGGTGGGGCTCATCCGAAGGCCCAGTCCTCGAAGTTGCGCTGCGTGTCGTCGCCGATGTTCGGCCTGACCTGGTCGGGGGCCACCCGCGGGCCCGGGTTCATCGCCTTGTAGGCGGCCTCGGAGACCCCGCCGGTGGGCAGCGACTCCAGGTTGGTCTGGGAGGGGGTGAAGCCGGTGACGCCGAGTTCCTCGGCCTTCTCGTAGCCGGCCACCGTCTCCTGCAGTTTGGCCACCATCTCGTCGGCGTACTCGGCGAGTTGGCCCATGCCGTAGGACCAGGCGGAGAGGAAGCGGTCGGCGGCGGCGCGGACCTCGTCGTTGCCCGCGTCCTTGAGGTGGTCGGTCAGCTCGCCCTTGCGGTCCTTGACCCGGCGGGCGGCGCCGGCGGAGGCCTCCAGGGTGCCGGAGATCTTGGTCAGGCTGCCGATCTGGACGCCGTACATGCCGTCAGCCACGGTCGGCCTCCGCGGGTCCGGCGGATCCGGCCCGCCAGCCGGCCGGGTCGATGAGCTGCGGGTCGGGGCCGAGCGGGTCGAGCAGCAGCCGGTGGCCGGACGGCAGCAGGTCGAGCAGGTCGTCCCCGCTGGTGGAGGCCCAGTCGCAGGCGCCGGCGTGGCGGACGAGCTGTTCGAGCGAGGAGTGGACCGCGATCAGCGGTCCGCCGTCCGCGTCCACGGCGAGGAAGCCGGGCCGTTCGGGGCGCTGGAACCACAGGGTGGCGGCGCGGAAGGCCCGTTCGGTCTGCTGCTCGGTGGCGCCGCCCGCCCGCTGGGCGGCGATCGCCCCGGGCAGATCGGGTGCCTGCGGAGCTGTCGCCCGCGGAGCTGTCGCCCGCGGATCGGGCTGGTGCGGATCGGGCTGCTGCGGATCGGGCTGCTGCGGATCGGCCGCCCGCGGATCTGCTGTCTGCGGCACCATTCCCCCATGGTTGCGCCGGACACGGTCCGCAGCAGCATAGCGGGAGCGAAACCGGGGGTTCCGCGGGCCGGTGCGGCGCTGTCCGGCGGCCCTCCGGACGCGGCGACGGGCCCGCGGCCGGCGGCCGGGGCCCGTCGCGGTGTTCGCGGGGACGGGTCAGACGGTGGCCGGCGCGGCGGGGGCGGCGGCCTGACGGCGGCTCAGCAGGGTGTCGAGGGCGAAGGCGCCGGGGCCGGTGGCGGCGACCAGGAGGAACGCCCAGCAGTACAGGGCCGAGGAGACGCCGCCGTTCTGGATCGGGAAGAGGGCGCTCTCCTGGTGCACGCTGAAGTAGGCGTACGCCATGGAGCCGGAGCAGACCACGGCGGCGGTGCGGGTGCCCAGGCCGAGCAGCACCAGGCTGCCGCCGACCAGCTGGATGACGGCCGCGTACCAGCCGGGCCAGGTGAGCGCCTCGATCGTGCCGCCGCCCTTGGCGCCGCCCAGGACTCCGAAGAGCGAGGCCGCACCGTGGCAGGCGAAGAGCAGGCCGATCGCGATCCGGGACGCGCCCACGAGGTAGGGGCGGGCGGCGTCGACGGCACTGCTGGGGACGAACGACATGGGGGACTCCAGGGGGACGGGTGCCGCCGGGGAGCGGCGCGGGCTTCAGTGAGGTGAAGTAAGGCTAACCTTCCCTATTTTTAGTTGAAGTCACAATGGCTTTCATGAGTCCTTCACGCGGCCGTGACCATCCGCCGACGGTTCTCCCGCGGACGGTCGGCACGCGAAGCCCGCACCTCGCAGACCGTGGCGGGCCCGACGCACGGGTCGGGCGCCCCCGGCCGGACGGGACGGAGGAACGAGGTGGAACGCAGTGAATTGACGTCGGATCAGGTGCCGGGAGCTACCAGCCGGCGGCGTTCAGATCGGCGGTGGCGCCGGACTCGGCGGCCCGGTAGTCGGCCGCCGTCCGTTCGAGGTTCTCGGCGATCCGCACGTACAACCCGCCGAGCGCGGGGGCACCGCCGACCACCGCCCGGGTGATGCGCTGCCGGACCTCCTCCGCGACCTGCCCGAGCGGGCTGCCCGCCGGCCCCGCCGAGAGGTCCGCGGTGGTGGAGCCCAGGGCCTGGCCGTGGCCGCTCATCTCGTCGGCCCCGGAGCGCAACTTCCTGACACAGGACACCAGTTGCTCCACATCCACGGAATAGCCGCGGCGGGCGTTTCCGGCGCCGCCGCCCACCCCCCGCACCACTCCGCCCGCCGCTCCCCCGGTGGCACCGAAGACCTGCCCGAGGGCCTCGGGCGCGACCACCGCCTCCACCGCCCCGGCCGCGCGGCCGCCGGTCTCGGCGACCCGCTGCACGTGCCTGGTGATGGTGGTCGCAATGGCCGTCCGGTAGGTGACCACGATCTGCGCGCTCTGACCGGTCAGCGCGCTCACCGGGTTGAGTGCGCTGACACCGGCCTCCACCGCGGCCGTGTTCAGCAGTTGGAGGACCTGGACCTTCGCCGACAGGACCAGCGCCGCCACGTTCTCCACGGCGACCGCGGCCTCACCGGCGACCGACACCGCCTGCGTCACACACCCGGCCGCCCGCCCGGCGGTCTCGGTGAACGCCGCGGCGGACTCCCCCCGGTAGCTCTCGCCGAGCGCGGCGACGGCCCCGACGGCCCCCTGCCCGGCGGTGTCCAGGTCGGCGGCGAACCGGGCGAGCCGACGGCCGAAGGCGCTGATGTTGTCCTCGTCGGCCTCCGGCCACTGCAGGCCCATCATCCCGAGGAGCGAGAGCTGCACGTCGTTCGGACTCACCGCCATGGCACTGACCCCCGTATGCAGGAGTGGAGTTGACGCACCGTCGGCTGGCGACCATACCGGTGCGGCAGGCCGCTGCAAAGAGTGCCCGCAGGCCGTGCGTACACGGGCCGGAAAGGGGTGGTCAGCCCTCCGGAAGCCACTCCGGAAGGCGCACGGGAAGCCTCGCTGGAGACTGCCCCGGAGGACCCGCCGGCACGGCACCGGCGGAGGGGCTCAGCACTGCCAGAGGAACAGCGCCCGGCTGCACGGCGGGCAGGTGAAGGCGTAGCCGCGGCCCCCGCTGCCGAAGTTCATGGCGCCGAGGGCGTCCGGCCCCTCCTGGAGCTGGACCTGGAACGCCATCGGGGCGGCGCAGGACGGGCAGTCGGGCGTCTGGTCGTACTGCAGCCAGGACGGGCTGCCGCCGAGCGAGCCCAGCACGTGCTTGCCGGGCCGCCCGGTGCGCGCGGCCCAGGCGGTCCTGGCCCTGTCGTAGACGCTGTCCCACTCGGGGTCGAAGCCCTCGGCGCCCGCGTAGTCGGTGTCGTCCACCTCCCGCCCGGCGGCGTGCACGGTGGACCGGACCAGCACGTCGTCGCGCGCACCGGCCGGCACCTTGGGCCGGCGGATCGGCCACAGCCCTCCCGGCGCGTCGGCCGGGAACAGGAACGCGCGGTTGCCGCCCGCGACGGGGCTCCAGTCCTCGCAGCTCCCAGGCTCGTTCTGGCAGGCGAACAGCGCCAGGACGGTGCCGTCCAGCACGAACTGGGCGAGGAACTGCAGCGGCCCGCCGCACGGGGTGCAGGTGGGCCAGACGGTGCCGCGCGGGGCCAGCGGCACGCCTCCGACGCGGTCCACGCGGGCGCGGGGGGACACCGGACCGGCGTCGGTGAGCAGGATCGTCATGGCCGTGACTGTAGGGGGCGGCTCCGACAGGCCCCGCCCGGAGCCCCGTGGGGGGGTTCCGGGCGGGGCCGGTGCGCGGCTACGAACCCGGCGCCGGGGCGTAGCCGGCCGCCCGCGTGCCGAAGGTGCCGCGGCCCCGGGTACGGCTGCGCAGCGCGGTCGCGTACCCGAACAGGCCGGCCAGCGGCACCACGGCGGTGACCACCGCCGTGCCGCCGCGCGCGGCCGAGCCGGTGACCCGGCCGCGGCGGGCCGCCAGGTCGCCGAGGACGGTGCCGACGGCGTCCTCCGGCACCGTCACGGTGACCTCGGCGACGGGTTCCAGCAGCACCGCGGTCGCAGCCCGCAGGGCCCCGCGCAGGGCCAGCCGGCCCGCGGTCCGGAAGGCGAGCTCCGAGGAGTCCTTGACGTGCGTGGCGCCGTCGGTGAGCGTCACCCGTACGCCCGTCACCGGGTGGCCCGCGAGCGGGCCCTCGGCGAGTGCGTCCCGGCAGCCCGCCTCGACCGCCTGCACGTACTCCCTGGGCACCCGGCCGCCGGTCACCGTCGAGCGGAACGCGAACCGCACCGGGTCCTCGGCCCCGGCGCCGCCGGGTCCGTCCCCGCCCCACGGCTCGACGTCCAGCACGACCTGGGCGAACTGCCCGGCGCCGCCGTCCTGCTTGACGTGCCGGTACACCCAGCCGGTCACCCCCGTGACCAGGGTCTCCCGGTACGCGACCTGCGGGCGCCCGACCGTCGGCTCCAGCCCGTACTGGCGGCGCAGCCGCTCCACCGCCACCTCCAGGTGCAGTTCGCCCATGCCGGAGAGCACGGTCTGCCCGGTCTCCGAATCGGTCCGCACCACCAGCGACGGGTCCTCCTCCGCCAGCCGGGTCAGCGCCACCGCCAGCCGGCCGGTGTCGGCCGAACGGCGGGCTTCCACCGCGACCGAGACCACCGGCTCGGCGACGGCCGGCGGCTCCAGAAGCAGCGGCGCCGCCGGGGCGCACAGCGTGGAGCCGGCCCGGGCCCCCTTCAGTCCGACCACCGCGACGATGTCACCCGCCACGGCCTCGTCGACGTCGGTGTGCCGGTCGGCCCGCACCCGCAGGATGCGCCCGATCCGCTCGGTGCGGCCGGTGGCCGTGTCGAGCACCGTGTCGCCCTTGTGCAGCGTGCCCGCGTACACCCGCAGGAAGGCGTGCCGGCCGGTGGCGGCCGCGTTCAGCTTGAACACCAGCCCTGCGAACGGCGCCCGCGGATCGGCGGCCCGCTCCTGCACCGCGCCGTCGAGGGTGCCGCGCACCGCGGGCACGTCCGCCGGCGAGGGCAGGTACGCGACCACGGCCTCCAGCAGCGGTTCGATGCCGCGGTTGCGGTACGCGGAGCCGCAGAGCACCACGGCCGCCTCACCGCTCGCGGTCAGCTCGCGCAGGGCCCGGACGAGGGTGTCGGCGGCGAGCTCGCCCGCGGTGCAGAACTCCTCCAGCGCCGCCGGATGGAGCCCGGCGACCGTCTCGTCCAGCACCCGGCGGCGCCGGCGGGCCTCCGCGAGCAGGCCGTCCGGCACCGGGCCCTCCTCGACGCCCGCGCCGCCGTCCGGCCAGTGCAGGGCGCGCATCCGCAGCAGGTCGACCACCCCGGTGAAGCCGTCCTCCGTCCCGATCGGCAGTTGGACGGCCAGCGGCGCCGGGTGCAGCCGTTCCCGGATGGAGGCGACCGCGGCGTCCAGGTCGGCGCCGGCCCGGTCCAGCTTGTTGACGAAGGCGATCCGGGCGACGCCGTGCAGGTCGGCCCGGCGCCAGACCGCCTCGCTCTGCGGCTCCACCCCGGCCACGGCGTCGAACACCGCGACCGCGCCGTCCAGTACCCGCAGGGAGCGCTCGACCTCGGCCGCGAAGTCGACGTGGCCCGGGGTGTCGATCAGGTTGATCCGGTGGTCCGCCCAGGTGCAGCTGACCGCGGCGGCGTTGATGGTGATCCCGCGTTCACGCTCCTGCGGGTCGTAGTCGGTGACGGTGGTGCCCTCGTGGACCTCGCCGCGCCTGTGGGTGGCACCGGCCAGGAACAGGATGCGCTCGGTGACGGTCGTCTTGCCGGCGTCCACGTGGGCGAGGACGCCCAGGTTGCGGACGGCGCTCTGCGCGACGGCGGCGGCAGCGGTGGTGGTGGGGCGGGTGGTCGGGTTCTCGGTACGCACGGCCCGTGGCCTCTCGAACGTGGTGAACGGTCGGGTGGGCGCGATGGGGCGAACGGAACGACTCCGGCCCGGCGACCCGCCCGGCAGCACCCCGGCTCGGGGCACAGGGGCGGGGCGGTGGGGCTCGGGGACGGCGTGGCCGTCCGGGAGGGGCGGGACCTCGGGGAGGCCGGCCTCAGGCGTTCGTTCGGCCGATCCGGTGTCGGGCGCGCAGCCGGCACCGGACGGGCCGGGACACCAGGATCACCTCGAACCGCGACGCGGGGACGACGACGGCGATGCGCTCGCGCACGGCCCGTCCCCCCTTCCGAATTCGTCACGGCGGCACCGCCGTTCATCCCCGGCGGGCCTGCTGCACGGAGTCTAGGGAGATCCGCCGCGCCGCCGCATCCGATTAACCGGCGCCGGCCCCGACCGGGCCCCCGACCTGCGCCGCAGGGTCCGACGGCCCGCGGATCGGGACCTTGGGCCCTGGGTGGGCGGCCCCCGGGACGGGAAGGGTGAAGGTGTGGCCGGGCGGCGGCCGGGCCACCCGGAAACGAACCTGGAGGCCCGTATGTCTGTGCCCGTGGTGGTCGGTGTCGACGGCTCCCCCGAGAGCCTCGCGGCCGTGGAATGGGCGGCCGGCGAGGCCGTGCGCCGGAGCGCACCCCTGCGCCTGCTGCACGCCTGGCCGAGCCCGGTGACCGCGCTGTCCGTCCTCGACGCCACCGAGGCCGAGCGGCAGCAGGCCGCGCAGGTGCTGCGCGAGGCCGAGGCCCGGGTGCGGGAGCTGCATCCGGGGGCCGGGCCGGCCGTGCACGCCGACCTGGTCGCCGACGACGCCGTCCGCGCCCTGGTCGCCGGTGCCGGGGAGGCGGGCCTGCTGGTGCTCGGCTCGCGCGGGCTCGGCACGGTGACGGGCTTCCTGGTCGGCTCGGTCGCCCACCGGGTCCTGGCCCGGGCCGACTGCCCGGTGGTGCTGGTCCGGCGCGGCGTCTCGCCCGCGACCGCCGACGGCGAGGTCGTGGTGGGCGTCGACCCGCACGACGGGGCCGAGACGGTGCTCGGCTTCGCCTTCGAGAGCGCCGAACGGCTCGGCCGCCCGCTGCGCGCCGTGTACGCCTGGACCCTCCCGGCGGCCTACCAGTACGCGGGCATCGCGGCCGGGGTCGACCTCGGCAGCGAGCTGTCCGACCACGCCGCGGAGGAGCTGGCCCGCGCGGTGCAGCCGTGGCGCGAGAAGTACCCCGGGGTGACAGTGGTGGAGGAGTCCCTGCTCGGACGCGCGGCGCAGGTCCTCGCCGAACGCGCACCGGGCGCCGAACTGCTGGCGGTCGGCCGCCGGATCCGCCGGTCCCCGCTCGGCGCCCACATCGGCGCGGTCGCCCACGCGGCCCTGCACCACGTGCCGTGCCCGGTCGCCGTGGTGCCGTACCGGAGCGGGCGCGCCGACGAGCGGACCGGGGACTGAACCGGACCGGACCGGGCACCGAACGGGCCCGACCGGGACCAGGACCGGCGCCGCCGCCGAACCGGCAGCGGCGCCCCCGAACAGGAGGTGGGCGATGAGCGACCCGGTGCTGGTGGGTGTCGACGGCTCGGAGGCGAGCCTGGCCGCGGTGGACGTCGCGGTGCGCGAGGCCCGGCTGCGCGGCTGCGGCCTGCAGATCGTGCACGCGTTCATCTGGCCGCTCATGCACGTCTCGCTCGGCCCCGCCAAGAACGGCCCCCAGCAGGGCGGGCTGCGCCACGACGCCGAGCGCACCCTCGACCTGGCGGCGGAGCGCGCCCGCGTCCGGGCACCCGACCTGGACATCGACGCGGCGATCGTCACCGGGGAGCCGCTGACCGTCCTGGCCGGCCGCTCGCGCGGCGCCTGCCTGGCCGTCGTCGGCAGCCGGGGCCTCGGCCGCTTCAGCGGCCTCCTGATCGGCTCGGTCGCCGTGCACCTCGCCGCGCACGCCGACTGCCCCGTCCTGATCGTCCGCGGCCGGCCCGACCCGCAGGGCGACGTGCTGGTGGCCGTGGACGGCTCCGAGGTGGGCGCCGAGGCGGTGGACTTCGCGTTCGCCGAGGCGTCCGCACGCGGGGCCGGACTGACCGCCCTGCACGCCTGCCGCAACCGGGCCGGCACCGACCGGCGCGACCACGAGGAGCTCCTCGTCACCGAGGCGCTGACCGGGCCCCGGGCGACCCACCCCGACGTGCGGGTCCGCACCCTGCTGGCCGAACAGCACACCCGCCAGGCCCTGATCGGGGCCAGCCGCGACGCCCAGCTCCTGGTGGTCGGGGCCCGCGGCCGGGGCGGCTTCGCGGGCATGCTCCTCGGCTCCACCAGCCAGGCCGTCATCCAGCACGCGCACTGCCCGGTCGCCGTCGTCCGCCACCCGGCCGTCCCGGAACCGCCCGAGGCCACCGGGTCCCCCGAAGCACCCGGGTCCCCCGAGGCACCCGGGACACCCCCCGCACCCCAGGCACCCGGGCCGCCGCACTGACCCCGGGGGGCGCCCGAACTGTTCGGATGCGCCCCGTGATGCCGGATATGCCTCCCGTGCCCGCCTCCGCTCTGGAATGCTCGCTTCCGGGTGCGGCATCCGTGGCCGCGCCCGGACACGGCGTCAAGGGTCAACCGGGGTAGGCATTGCAGTACACCATCAGCGCTTCGGCGTTCCTGGCGATCATCATCGTCCTCCGACTCAGGCGGCGGACCGAGGCCCGCAGCCGCCGCGACGAGACACTCACCGCACTCAGCTGCATCGTGTTCGGCGTCCTCATCGCCGGCACCCCCTGGGGCCACGCCATCAGCAACCTCGTCGCCACCGTCGCCGCGGCCACCTGGTGACTCACCGGTGGTCGGCGAGGTCGGTGCGCCGTTCGGCGCGGAGCACCGGCCCGTCCGCGGTCCGGCCGCCCGCCCGGGTGGTCGCCGCCGTGGTCGCCGCCGCGCCCGTCCGGGTGGTCGCCCCTGCGGTCGCCCGCTTGAGGTCGACCGCGAGGGCCGTCCACTGGTCGAGGGTCGTCCGCGAACTGCTGCAGGAGCGGGCGCAGGGCCGCCCGCTCGATCGGGCGGTCGTGGGCGAGCAGCCAGTCGAGGACGAGACGCCGGTTGCCGGTGAACGCCGCGAGCTGCGGGCCCCTCGCGTCCGCGCCCCGGACGAGGGCTGCGACGATGCGCTCCCCCAGCGCCGCCGCGCCCTCCCCCGTCACGATGAACGGGACCTTGAGCACCCCGGAGGCGGCGTCGTAGGTGACATCGTGGCCGAGGGCGACGGGGACGGGTTCGAGGTCGTCCAGGGCCCGGCTCAGGTCGGTGCAGTACGCGTGGATCTGCCGCACCGTCCGCCGGTCGGCGCCGCTCAGTCCGGTGGTCGTGCGCCCGGGGTGCCGCGGGCCGACGATCCCCTTCGCCCGCAGGAGTTCCTCCAGCTGCAGCAGGGCGGCCCGGCCCGGTTCGGCCCGCCACGCCCGCTCCTGCGCGGGCCACCCGCCGTTGGGGGACTCGTCGCGGGCCAGGGCCGCGCTGTCGTCGCTGCGCAGCCGGGCCCGGTGGAGGACGAGCGCCGCCCGGGCGAGCGCGGGCCCGAGGTCGCTGACGTCCGCCGCCGCGCGGAGCACCTCGCGCTGCGCCGGGACGCGGCCGGGCACCCGGTAGCGGCCCGGCCGCTCCTCGATCCGTTCGGCGAGCACGGCGGCGGCCCCGGCGTAGCCGTCGGCGTTGCTCGCGGCCAGGTCGGGCGACAGGTACCCCCAGGCCCAGGAGGCACGGTGGGCGTAGTCCTTGACCGGGTGGATCGCACCCTCGTCGAGGGTGCGGGACAGCTCGCGGACGAGGGCCAGCACGCGGTGGGTGGACGGCTGCGCGGCCGGACCGGCCGGCTCGGGCCCGACCAGCTCGGGCCCGACCTCGATCCGCAGCACGACCGGCTCGGACCCCTGGGTGACGACCGCGCGGGCCCCCGTCGCGGCGGGGAGGTCGGCCCGGACCACGACCAGGTCCGCCAGCTCCTTGAGACGCGCACCCAGCCGCTGGAACCGCCGGTGCAGCACGACGTGGCTCGGGCTGCCGTCGGCCGCACCGGGCAGGGCGCCGGTGGCGAGCAGCGCCTGCGGGGAGGCCTGGGCGACGACGGTGTCGATCCTGGCGCCCAGCTGCTGCAGGGTCTGCTTCTCGGCGGTGGAGAGGGGCTGGCTCACGGCGGTCCTTCGGGGTCGCATTCCGTGCACGGCGGGTGCCGGGGCGGGCGCTTGCACACCCGCGGGCCCGTGCGCCGCCGACGTTCGGCGTCGAGCCGCATCGTGACGGAGGGCGATGGACAACGAATAAACGGCGATGGAATCCGTTCACGTGACTGCTGAATACGCGATAGACAGTTACACTGCTGCCATGAATCTGCGCACACGGCCGTCGACGGCCGAGTTGGTACGGAACTGGCAGCCCGGCTGGGGACTGTGCCGGGGGTTGGCGCCGGCCGAGGAGGTCGCGGACGGCGAGGCGCTGGAGGTCGCCCTCGGGCTGCCGGGGCGCAGCCGGGAGGCGTTCGCGCTGCGGGCGGACGAGGATCCGGCCTCGGTCGCCCGGCTCGCCCACCGCGCCGCGGCCGCGCCGGACTCCGCCTGGCTGACGGTGGTGACCCGGCGGCCGGAGGCGGCCCGGGAGGACCTCGGGGCCGCCGGGCTGGAGCCGGCGGGCGCCGAGGAGACGCTGATGACCGCCGCCCTGGGCGACCTCAGCGGCGCCACGGCACCCGTGCCGGGGCCGTACCGGACGGCCACCCGGGTACGACCGGTGCCGGGCGGCGGCATGCTGGTCGAGTGCCGGATCCTGCACCGCCCCGGGCCGGACGGCACGGACGGCGGGCCCGGCGAGGAGGCGGCGAGCGGGATGGCGGGCGTGCTCGGCGCGAACGCCGTCGCCCACCGGATCCGTACCCACGAGAACCACCGGCGCCGCGGACTGGCGAGCGCGGTGATGGCCGAACTGTGCACCCGGGCCGCGGCCCTGGGCGCGGTGAACGGCCTGCTGATCGCCAGCGCGGACGGCCGCCGGCTCTACACCGCGCTCGGCTGGACCGCCCGGGCGGCCGTCCTGAGCGCCCGCCCGGCCGCCCGTACGACGCTGGTCGCGGTCGGGCCGGCCGTCGGCCAGTGACACGGACGGCCCAGCCCGGCCGGGCCCGGCGCGTGACCGGAACCGCCGGAGTGCCCCGGGCCGTGGAGGATCCGGCCCGGGGCACCGCGGTCACGGGGACGGCTGCCACGCCTCCTTGGTCCCGAGCAGCGTCTTCAGCAGGGCCACCCGCGAATTCCTGGCCAGGGCCAGGAGGTCGTCGCGTCCCGGGAACCGCCTCTTCATCTCCGTGTCGAAGCTCCGGCCGAGCAGTGCCTTGGGCGGAGTCTCCGGATCCACCCGGTGCAACTGCTCGGCCGTGGGCATCCGGCCGAAGACGAGCTCGCCCATCGCCCGGGCGTCGGCGACCGGCAAGCCGTAGAAGCCCGCGACCCGGTCCGTCCACTCCTGCCTGCGGGCATGGGTCTGGGCGAGTTCGAAGAGACGGCCGATCCGCTCGTCGGGGGTCAGGCCGCCGGTTCCCTCCCCGACGACCCGTCCGCCGATCCGGTCGAAGTCGGTGGTGATCGCCAGGCCCGGGTCGAAGACCGACTCCACCGACCCGGTCGCCCGGTTCGCCCGGAGCCGGTCGACCAGGTTCCGGCCCTCGTTGGAGCCCTCGCCGAAGCCGATGCCGTCCTCCAGGTTGCGCAGGTCCAGGTCGGTCAGGACCTTCACGAAGGTGTTGGGCTCGGGAAAGTACACCAGCTCCGGGGCCGCCTCGGCCAACGCCGCCCGCATCGCCAGGTCGAGGTCGCTCGCGGCCCTGAGCAGCCGGCTGTCGGCGTCGTGCGGCTCCGGCGAGGTGTACGCGCCGGTGAGCAGATCGGGGCCGTCGGCGTCCAGGCGGCCGCGCGCGGCGGTGAACAGCGGGCCGTCGGGGGTGCGGAAGGAGAGCGTGTCGGCGTCGCCCGTGTGCAGGTACACGCTCTCCCGGCCCAGGGCCGTCAGTGCATCGACCAGCCCCTCCACCCCGCCCTCCCGCAGGATGCGCTCCCTGATCTGCCCGTACGGGATCGTCGCCTGGTCGATGTCGCCCGGGGTCGTGACGGCCGTGCTGTTCCAGGTGAAGCCGACCACGCGGACGGTGAAGTCCTCGGGACGCCAGGCGGCCCGGAACGCCTCGACGGCGGCGTTGATGCGCCCCGCCGCGTCCGGCCGATCGGCCCACTCGTTGACCCCGATCACCAGCGCCAGGCGGCCGGCCGCCTCGCCGGGCTGCGCGAACGCCTCGTCGCGGTAGCGCCGGGCGATGTCGACGAGCGGGGGCCCGTTCGGGGTGGCCGGGACGAGCGCGACGAAACCCGCGCCACCCGCGTCGCCGGGAGCGAGCGCGTCGGCCGCGCGGAAGCCGCCCACCTGCACCTCCGCGACGGGGCTCAGCTCCACCCGCGCCGCCGGCGGCGGCGGGGACACCGCGTCGGCCGCGCCCGGCAGGTCCGACGCCCCGGCCGGGGACGGTTCGCCGTCCCCGTGGACGGGCGGCGGCTCGGGCGCCGACGGCACCTCCGGATCGGCGCCCCGGCCGGGTTCCGCGGCCTCCACCGGGGCGGGCCGGACCGGCTCGGGCGTGGACCCGTCGCCGACCTGATGATCCGGCCCGCGGGGCACCGCACCGGCCGGAACCTCCTCCAGGCCGGCCATGAAATCACGCAGCTTCGAGAACCCGACGTCCTCCGCGCCCCGCGCGAGAACCGGGTTGGCCGGGTCGGCGTGGACGGCCCCGGGATCGGCCCCGAACAGCCGCTCCAGCAACGGGAGCAGCTCGGGCTCGTTCGCCCGCACCCAGGCGGGCCCGTTGTTGCGAGGGTGCCCGGTGTACGGGTCGGTGCCGTGGTTGGTGCCCAGGTACGCGTTGACGACCTGGGCGAAGTACTCCAGCTCGTCGCGCGAACCGTAGTTGTCCACCCGTCGGCCCGCCAGGTCGCGGCGTGGCCCGTCCGACCACGGCACCGGCGACTCCTCGTCGAAGAGGTGGGGCAGCGCGTCGTCCGCCAGCTTGGCCCGGTAGGCCTCCGTGACGAGCCGCTGGTCCGCCTCCGAGAGCCCGAACCGGTGCAGGGTGTGGGCGAACTCGTGGGTGGTCGTGGAGTACCCGTCCGCGTACGGCTGCGCACCGCGCGGCGGCGCCGCGCCGAGCAGGTTCTCCTCGGTCACCGCGGCCCGGCGGCCACCCGAACCGCGGACGTCGTCCCAGCCGCGGCCTCCACCGGAGGCACCGCCGGCCTGGCGGCCCGCCAGGTCCTCGAAGGGCCGCACGTCGGTCATCCTGACGTCCTTCGGCACGACCACCATCTCGCTGCCGCCCTTGAGCAGGCGGGCCGCCACGTCCGGGTCCTGCAGCATGCGCTCGGCCTGGCGCCTGGCCTCGTGGCGGGCCGCCGCGGGCTCATGGGTGCGCGGATCGACGTCCACCAGCAGGCGGGCCGCGGTCGCGGCGAACTCGCGCGGCGACAGGGCCGAGCGCAGCGCGTCCACGAGGTCGCCGTCCCGGGCGAGCCAACGGCGGTTCGCCGGACGGAGGTTCTCCAGCGCCTGGGCGCGCTCGCGCGGTGTCATCGTGGGCAGCTCGGCCTTCAGGCGGTCCGCGCCGACCGGTTCGACCGCCACATGGCGCTGCCGTCCGTCGAGCCGCTCGACCGTCTGTCTGACCCCGTCGCCCCGCCCCAGCGCGTCCACCTCGGCGTCGCGCTGCCGCCGCAGGTCCGCCAGGCCGCGCTGCGCGGCCTCCGGGGACAGGACGTGCGCGGGGTTCGCCGGGGCCGAGCCGCCGTGCGGCACCCGCGACGGCCCGTCGACCGGGCCGGCCGCGGGACTCACGGGACCGGTGACGACGGATCCGGGGACAGCAGGACCGGGGACGACGGGGCCGCTGACGGATCCGCCGACGGCGCCGGTCACGGGACCGGTGACGAGGGGAACGGCACCGGGCTGCTCGGCCGGGCCTCCGACGACCGGATGAGCGGACTGCACCGCGACCGGGTGGGGCGCGGCCGGCGTCGATACGGCGGCGACGGCCGACAGGGACGGCACGGCACTCTGCGCCGCCGACTCCACCGGCGCGACCGGCCCGGTCCGAACGGTCTGGTGCGGCGACGCACCGGACGGCTGGCCCGCGGTCGGCACCGGCGCACCGTCCGCCCCCGCGAACGCCGGGTGCGCCGGATGCGGCAGGTGCGGCGAGTCGGGCGAGTTCGGCGCGCCCGAGCCGTGCGCAGCGGGAACGGCCCCGCCACCCGGCTCGTGCGGCAACCGGGCACCCTCCGCCGGCGATCCCTGGAACTGCGCCGACGGTCGACCGTCCACGACCGGCGGCTGCGCCGCATCGGCCTGGAGCGAGTGACCGGTGGCGACCTGGGGTGTGTGCGCACCCGGGCCCGACGCATCCGGGACCTGCCCGGGCTCGACCTCGGGAACGCCCGGGGGCTGGACAGCCGGTTGACCGTCCGTGACCGGACGCGGTGCAAGGTCGCCCGGCTCGGCCCGATGGCCGGCGACGGGCGGGGCCGCCTCGGCCGCCACCGCGGGCGGCGGCTGCACCGCATGCGTACCCGAAGCCGGACCGTCGGCCACGTGCGGCGACAGCCCGGGGCCGTCGACGACCGGCGGCCGCGCCCCCTCCGCCGGAACGGCCGCACGGGCCGCGGGTGCCGACTCGGCCGCCGCAGCCGGAGCGGCGCCGGATGCCGGGGCGGCCGTGGCGTCCGATGCCGCGGCATGCGTCGGAGTCGGCGCCGCCGAGCCACCGGCGGCGTCGTGCGGAATCCGGGACGCCTCCACCGGTCCCTGACCGTGGCCCGAGGGCTGCCCGTCGGCTCCCGTACGGGACACCGGTTCGGTGCCGAACACCGTCTCCCCGGGGGCGCCGTGGGCGCGGCCCGACGGCCGGCCGTCGGTGGAGGGTGCCGGCACGGGGGCCGGGTCCGGTCCGCGGCCTTCCGGTGCGGTGCGGGTGCCGCCGGATTCGGGAACCGGCGAGGACGTCCCCTCGGCGACCGGGCGCCCGTGCACGGGACCGTCCGGCGCGGGGGTGTGATGTGCGCCGTCGACGGTCGACGCCGCCGGGTTCGCGGACCCGGCGGGTCCGGCGGGGCCGTCCGCAGGCCGGTCCGCGGCGACGAACGGCGACGCCGCCTCGGCGCCCGCTCGGCCGTCCTGGCCGTGCGCGCCGCCGCCCGGCTGCGCGGACGCGGTGTCCGCGACCGGTACGGGACCGCCGTCGGCCGCGGTCTGACGGGCCGACACGGTCGAGGGCGCATCCGACGGCACATCGGCCGTACGGGGGGCCTCGTGCGGGGCGGCGTCCGGATGCGTCGCCCGGGGGACGGCAGGGCCGTCCGCTGCCGACGGCTCCCCCGCTGCGCCCGTCCTGCCGGACGCGCCGGGCGATTCGGTACCTGCCCTGACCGCGGCATCGGCCGGGCCGCTGTTGGGTGCGGTCGCCGTGGGCGCGGCCGCTTGCGCGCCGGACGCCGGTCCGGTCGCGGCGTGCGACGGCTCGACCGGGCCGGACGTCCCGGCCGTTGCGGTGGAGTCGTGGCCGCCCGCCGTGCCCGGCGTGCCGGCGGTTCCGGCGGCCCCGGGAGCGCCGGTCTGGCCGGTCTGGCCGGTCTGGCCGGTCTGGCCGGGGACGCTCGCCGAGCCCGCGGTACCCGGGGCACCTGCCGCACCGGCCCCGCCCGCGGCACCGGCCCCGCCCGGACCGGCCGTCACACCGGGTGTGCCCGGTGCGTTCGTTCCACCGGGAGTGCCGGTGCCGCCGCTGCCGGCCCCGTTGCCCGCTGCGCTGCCTACCGCCGGCCCGGGGTTCGGGGTCGGCGCCGCGTCGGGCGCCTGCGCCGGACGGCCGCTGCCGACGGGCGCGCCCGCGGGCGCCTCCGCCGCACCGCCCGCACCCTGGGGGACGCCGGAGAGCGGGAGGTCGACCTCGGGCGTGCCGTGCGAGCGGCCCCGGAGGGCTGCGGCGCCCGCGTGGAGGCCGGCGCCGGTGGCGCCGCTGAGTCCGGAGCCGAGCAGGCTCTCGCCGCTCACCTTGCCGGTGGTGGCGGCCTGGGTGATGACGTCGGCGCCGACGCCGACCGCCCCGGCGGTCACCATCCGGCCGGGGACGCTGCCCATGGCTCCGCCGAGTCCGAGCTTCGAACCGGCGGCACCCATGCCCTTGCCGAGCAGATTGCCGGAGGCTCCGGCGATGGCGCCGCCGACGGCGTTCTGGCCGAGTTCGTTCAGGTCGAAGCCCTTGCGGTTCCCCTCCAGCACCTGGACGGTCTGGGCGAGTGCGTTGATGGCCACCATGGTGGCGGCCTGCTTGGCCGCGTACTCCAGGGCTTCCAGGGCGAGCTTCTTGAGCACCTGGACGACGACGGTGCGGCTGATGCCGACGAAGACCGGGATCTGCAGCAGGGAGAGTCCCGCGGTGAGCGGGGCTTCCAGTTCGGCGGTGGCGATCTCGAAGGCCAGGATGCCCAGTTGGGCGACGATCTGGATCTTCGCGGTCTCGGCCGAGTTGGCCATCGCGTCCAGCATGTCGGCCATGCCCTCGCAGGCCTGGCCGAGCCCGGGGAACACGCCGGGCTTGCCGCCGGCGTCCGCGGAGACGAACTTGGCCCAGTGCGCGGTCAGCGCCTCGGCGGCCTTGCCCTGCTGTCCCGCGAGGGCGCGCTTGACGGCCTGGTCGGTGGTCTGCTCGACGGACTTCAACTCCTTCGCGGTGTCGCGCCAGTGGCGCGCCATCGTGCGGAGTTCGTCCTCGTCGGCCTCCGGCCAGCGGGCGCCGGCCAGCAGGAGCAGCACCCACTGCAGGGGCTCGGGGAGTTCGACGGCCATGCTCAGCGCCTCCCGTGGGCGGCCCGGCCGCCGCCGATGTCGGCGACGGTGGCGGCCGGCGGGATCGGGACGGACAGGTCGGGTGCCGCAGGCGCGGGAACCGCGGGCGCACCGGTCGGGAGGCCGGTCGCCACGGGCCGCCCCGGGGCGGGTACGGCGGCAAGCTGCCGACCGTGTCCGGTGAGTGCGACCACGACGGCCGCCTCGGTCTGCTCGTACCGGTCCGCCATCACCTTCAGGCGCTCGCCGATCCGCCGCAGGGCGCCGGGCAGACCCTTGAGGCCCTTCAACGTGCCGGCGCTGTAGGCGAGGTAGCCCTTCTCCCCGTCGGCGAACTGGTGGCCCGATTCGTCGTTGCCCCAGGGAGTCCGGGCGTTGAGGGAGGTGAGGTGGCCGTCGAGGGCCAGGTAGGCGTCGTTGGCGCGCTGGGCGGCGGCGAGCAGCGGGGCGGCTGCGGCCCAGTACTGGTCGGGGACGACCTCGAAGCCGGTGCCGACCTCTCCCGGGCGGACCGGTGCCGGGGCCGGGGCGGGCGAGGGTGCGGCGGCCGGCGCCGTCGGCGGGACGCCGCCGCGGGTGGCGGCGACGACGGTGGCGGTGGCGAGGCCGGACGGGCGTTGATCGGTCAGGGTGGCGGTGACCGTGGCCGTGGCCGCCTGGTCGGTGGCGAGCGCGCGGCTCTGCTGGATGGACACTGTTCTCTCTCCCCCTGGTCCGGCGGACCGGTGGTGCGGAAGTCTTCGTCGTGGGTGGTGCGTTGCGGGTGGCCCGGGCCCGGCTCAGTCGGCGGGCGGCTTCGGGGCCGCGGCGCTCGCCCGGGTGAGCGCGCCGGACGCGGCGAGCCGGGCGAGGGTGGCGCGGAGGTTCGGGCTCGGCACGTGGTAGCCGCCCTCCTCCCGCAGGCCGGACACGGGGGCCCGGGTGCCGTCGCCCGGGGCGGGAGCGGGGGCGGGGCCGGGGACGAGGGCAGGCGTCGGTGTCGCAGTCGCAGTCGCGCTCGCGGCCGTGGTCGCGGCGGGGGCCTTGGGCGCGCCGGGCGCCGGGTCCGGCCCGAGGACGGCGCTCTTCAGCTGGGCCAGCATTTCGGTGTCCGGCTCGGCGTCCGGCGCGCCGGCCTTCCCGCCGGCCTTCCCGCCGCCCGGACTGCCGTGGGCACCGTCGGCGCGGGCGGTGTCCCGCGGCGGTCGCCGGTCCGCCGACGTGCCGATGGCCACCGGGTCCGGCGCTTCCGGGCCGGGAAGCCCGGGCGCGCCGCCCTGCGGCTGCTGCTCCTCCGGCTGTTCGCCGGGGTAGCGGCCGTTTCGGCCCCTGCGCGCCGCCCGTCCGGCGCCCCGCCGGGACTGGAGCCCGGCACCGGGCATCCCACCCGGGCCGCCCGGGACGCCCGAGCCGCCAGGGCCACCCACCGCTCCGGTGCCGCGCGGTCCGGCCGTACCACCGGCCACCGCCGACCCGCGTCCGGGGCCGCGCCCGGAGTGCCCGCCGAGGCCGTTGCCGACGGCGCCGGCGGGGGTGGCAGCGCGGCCGACGGACGGCCCGGCAGCGCCGAAGGCGACCCCGCCGAAGCCCGAGCCACTGCCGGCCGCGATCCGTCCGCCGCCGGACGGGCTCCGCCGGCCGGCCGGCCCGCCCCCGCGAGCCGTTCCCGCCGCGCTGCTGCCGCCACCGGACTGCGCGGCGCTCCGGACAGCTCCTCCGATGCCCTCGGCGCCCCCCGTGGGCGCCGGGGCGGGTACGCCGGAGGCGGCCGCAGCGGGTGTGGCCGCTGCGGGGGCGGCGAGGCTGTAGGCGTCCCCGATCCCGGCGAGGACGGGCCCGGCCGGCACCGCGCCGGGGCGGCACCCCGGGGCAGCGGCGGCACTCGCCGGGGCGGCACCGTCCCCGGCCCCGGCCGCACCCGCGGCGGCACCGTCCTCGCAGTTCGCCGGTGCCGAACCGGCACGGCCGCTCGCCGGGTCACCGTCGTCACGGCCGGCGCCCGCGGCGAAGGACGGCAGCGCGGCGGCGGCCGCCGCACCCGGTCCGCCGGAGGCATCGGCCGGAGCGAGTCGGCAGGACTGCCCGGCCAGGGCCAGCCGTTCGACGGTGCCGGCGGAGCTGCGCAGCATGGCGTCGATCTCGGCTCCGACCTGCGCGGCGTGGGTCCGGCACGCCTCGACGGCCTGCCGGACCGCCTCGCGGTCGCCGGTGCGCTCCTCGACCGCCCGCAGCACCTGCGTCACGGCCGCCTTGCTGCGCACCACGGTGTCGGCGGCGCCGTGCAGGCAGCGCGCGGCGGCGCGTCCGCTCTCCGCGGTGACGGCGGCGTAGCAGTCGTCCCGTTCGGCGTACTTCTCCAGGTAGTGCCGGAAGCCGTCGGCGGCGGGGCCGGACATGTGGGCACCGGCCCGGCGGGCGCTCGCCAGGACGGCGCGGAGGCGCGGTTCGGCGGCGGAGTTCCAGGTGTCCCAGGCGGCGGCGAGTGCGGCGAGACGGTCCTCGTCGGCGGCCGGGAAGGCCACGTCGGTGCCGCCGGGTCCGGTGCGGACGGCGGCGAGGACGGGAGCCAGCTCGGCGGGCAGTTCGATCACGGTGGCGGGTCCCTTCGCGGGCACGGCGGTGCCCGGGTCGGTGGGTACGGAGTCGGGCCGGACGGAGCCGGTCGGCGCTCGGCGGTCGGACGGTCGGCGCTCAGGCGCTCGGCAGGTGCTGCGGCGCGCCCTCGGACGCCCGGCCCAGGTCCGCGGCCTGGGTGAGGTCGGCCGCGCGGTGCCGACGGCACATCAGCAGCAGGCTGTCCGCCATCGCCGCGGAGTCGGCGAGGAAGCGGTGGATGCCCACCAGCGCCTGACGCTGGTGCTCCGCCAGGCCGCCGGCGCCGGAGTGGCTGCCGAGCAGCGCGGCGCCGAGCCGGTCGGTGCCGTACGCCGCACGGGGCGTCCGGCGCACGGCGGCGGTCAGGGTGGCGGCGTGCTGCTGCAGTTCCTGGACGAGCGTGCGGATCGTGGCCGCCTCGGTCTCGACCTCGTGCAGGTCCAGGCGGACGGTGTCTCCGGTCATGGGGTGGGTCGCAATCTTCCGGGTCCGGTCGGGGCGGCGGTCCGGCCGGGTGGTGCGCCGGACGCGTCCCGGCGGCGGGAGACCGGCCGCCGTACGACCGTAGAAGCCCCATGACCTGGGAGGATGACGGTGCGGACCGAAGTCTTTGCACCGGTTCCGAAAGACTGTGGGTGCCCGGCGGAACCGTTTCGGCCCGCCATGGCCCGCACGGTTCGGGCGAGCGGGCGGGCGAACGGACGCGCCGCCCCTCAGCCGGCCGCCGTCCGCCCCTCGACCGTCTGCCCGTCGGCCGCCGCAAGGACCTCCCGGGCCCGCTCGGCGCCGACGGTGTCGCCGAGTTCGCCGAGCAGCAGCGCGGCGCGGGCCGCGAGCGGGGCCGAGCGGTCGGGGTGACCGGCCGCCAGGTGGGTGCGGGCGCAGGACAGCAGGGTGCGGGCGAGCTGCGAGTGCAGCCCGTGCGTCCGGCCGAATTCCAGCGCCTCGGTGTACCGGGCCACCGCCTCCTCGTACCGCCCGAGGGCGGCCAGGGCGTCGGCGAGCACCCGCAGGGAGCAGGCCGTGCCGAGCACGGAGCCGGCCTCGCGGGAGAGTTCCAGGGCCTCCCGGCCGCGCCGCTCGGCCTGCTCGGGTTCGGCCCGGACGAGGTGGACGCTCGCCGCGCCGAAGGCGCACTGGGCGGCCATGCCGGGCTCCCCGGCGCGCCGGGCGAGGTCGGAGGCCTCGGTGTAGTGCGCGATCGCCTCGGCGAGGGCGGCCGGCGACTCCCGGTGCATCGAGGCGACCACCCCGCGGACGTACACCAGTCGGGGTTCGAAGACCGGGTCGCCCGGGACGACGGTGAGCCGGGCCCGGTGCGCGGACTCGCGGGCCTCCTCGTGGTGGCCGGTTCCGGCGGCGGCCATGGCGCGGACGACGTGGGCGTTGAGGAGGGCGGTCCGCTCCTCGCCCGGCCCGTCCGGCAGCGGGGTGGCGAGGGCGGCGGTCCGCACCAGCACCCGTCCCATCGGCAGCAGTTCCGCCCAGGGCAGGGAGAGGTCGGTGGAGGGCATCAGCATGACCAGGGCCGCCGCGAGGGCCGCGGCCTCCTCGGCGCCGGCCGGGCGGGTGGGGTGGTGCAGGATCTGCCGGGCGAGGGCGAGCAGCCCGGGCAGCGCCTCGATCAGCCACTGCTGGCCGCCGGGGGTGCCGGGACGGGCCGACGGGCGGCTCCCGCCGTCGGGGTCGAGTGCGTCGGCGAGCCGGCTGTAGGGGCGTTCGACACGCAGGGCCGCGCCGACCCCGGCCCGGTACCAGCGGGCGAGCCGGCCGAGCGCGGCCCGCCGTTCGGGCTCGGGGTCGGTCTCCAGGGTGCGGTGGCGGGCGAACAGCTGGAGCAGGTCGTGGAAGCGGTAGCGGCCCGGTTCGCCGACCTGGAGGAGTCCGGTGTCGGCGAGCCGTTCCAGCAGGTCCTCGGCGGTCCGTTCGTCGGTGTCCAGGACGGCGGCGGCGATCGGCGGGGTCAGGCCGGGGACCTCGGGTATCGCCAGCAGCCGCATCGCCCGGGCCTCGTCCGGGCCGAGCGAGGCGTACCCGACCCGGAACACCGCCTCGACCGCGAGGGTGCCGGCCTCCAGTTCGGTGAAGCGGCGGGCCCGGTCGGCGAGGCGCTCGGTCAGGGCGGCGAGGCTCCAGCGGGGCCGGGCGGCCAGGCGTCCGGCGACTATCCGCACGGCCAGCGGCAGCAGCCCGCAGGCCCGCACCAGCTCCCGGGCGGCGGCGGGTTCGGCCGCGACCCGCTCCGGTCCGGCGATCCGACCGAGCAGGGCCAGCGCCTCCGGCTCGTCGAACGGTTCCAGCAGCAGACGGGTGGTCACCGGCAGGCAGGGCAGCGGGGCGCGGCTGGTGACCAGCACCGCGGCCTCGGCGGTACCCGGCAGCAGCGCCTCGACCTGGGCGGTGTCGACGGCGTTGTCGAGCAGCAGCAGGATCCGCCGCCCGGCCAGCCGGGAGCGGTAGAGCGCGGCCCGGTCGGCGGGCGCGGCCGGGACGTTCTCGGCGGGCACCCCGAGCGAGCGCAGGAAGAGCCCCTGTACCTGGTACGGGTCGACGGGCCCGGCACCGGCGCCGCGCAGGTCGGCGTGGAGCTGCCCGTCCGGGAAGTGCCGGCGGGCCGCGTGGGCGGCGTGCACGGCGAGCGTGGTCTTGCCGACGCCGCCCATGCCGTGCACCGCGCAGACGGTGCCGACGGCGGGCGGTGCGTCCGCCGCGCAGTGCCGGGCCAGCGCGGCGGCGAGCACGGCGGCGGGGGGGGGGGGGCGGCGGGGGTGGGGGGGGGGGGGCGCGGGGGGGTGGGGCGGGGCGGCCGGCCGCGGGAGGGCCCCCGCCCCGCCCCCCCGGCAGACGGGGGGGTGAAC